>JAGWTX010000463.1 GCA_028875955.1 Bacteroidota bacterium
TGCCAAAAAGGGATCCTAAATATGACTGGACAAAACCCGTTGACGGATCGACATCCGCCACCGATTGGCAGGGTTTGCACAGCTTAACAGAACTGATTACCGTACATAACCCGGCAACGGGATGGATCCAGAATTGCAACTCCTCCCCTTTTACAGTATCGGGAAGCAGTAGTCCGAAAGAAACCGATTTCCCGAAATACATGGCACCCAATGGCGATAATTTCAGGGGGGTGACTGCTGCGAAAATCCTGAGTAGTACCAAAGGATATACCCTTGATAAAGTGATCGCTTCCGGTTACAATACGCATTTATCCGCCTTTGATGTTTTAATACCCGCCCTGGAAAAAGCCTATACCGCGCATCAGTCAGAACCGGGATATGCTTCCTTACGCGATGCCATGCAATTATTGCGTGGCTGGGACAGGAACAGTGCGGCAAACTCAGTAGCCACAACGGTTGCAATTGATTGGGCGCAAAGGCTGCTGCCTGCCATCCAAAGAAGCAACCCGCCGGGCGGCACCATCGACCAGGTGATCAAAACCCATTGGTTTGCCGATCATGCAGCAGCGGCGGATTTACTAAATCCTTTACTACAATCCCTGGATGAACTCAAGAAAACATGGGGTACCTGGCAAAAGCCCTGGGGTGAGATCAACCGCTACCAACGACTTACCGGAAACCTGACTGAAACCTACGATGACAGCAAACCCAGTATTCCTTGTGGATTTGCGGCATCTACCTGGGGTTGCCTGCCTTCTTTTGTGAGCGGGACTTATGGCACCCAACGCCGGTATGGATTTAATGGCAACAGTTTTATCTGTGCCGTTGAATTTGGCAGGAAAGTGAAAGCCAAATCCCTATTGGCGGGTGGTGAAAGCGGTGATCCTGCATCCCCGCATTTTGGCGACCAGGCTGAGATGTATACCAAAGGCATTTTCAAGGATGTCCTGTTTTATAAGGAGGATGTCGTAAAACAGGCGGAGAAGACCTATCATCCGGGGGAATAACCAGAAGCCTTCCCCTATTCCGGTATCCATTGAGAGATGATTGAGCGTCAGATCCTATCATTCTATTTAAACAGATTGTCAGGGAGGCTACTGTTTCAATTAAAAGACCATAAGCGTACTGAACGGATACTCATTCTTCGAAGAATCCTAAACAAATCATACGCTATGGATTATTCGCCAATTTTTACGCCCCATTCATTCTGATCACCGATAAGATATTAATAATTTTGCCTTACGTAATTGAGTGATGTGTCGTTTGTATGGTGACTGTTTCTCCCTGAAACCCTTGATCCCTGCTCCCACTTCAGGCCAGGAGACAAAGATATCCGGAAACCCAGGTTGCTATTCCCTGCTGAGTTGTTATTTGTGCTTCAAAACTTGCAAAGACTGAACAGGCTTTTTACTTTTGAAAAGAAGGTATATTTTATCTAATAAAAAGGAGGTATCCAATGGTAAAACTAAGTGTGCTTTATCCCAATGAAACAGGCAAGGCTTTTGACATGGCGTATTATTGCAACCAGCATATTCCCATGGTCAGGCAATTACTGGGCCCCGCTTGTACCCATGCCGCAGTTGACCTGGGCATTGCCGGAGGCACACCTGGTTCTATTGCTCCTTATATTGCAATTGGGCATTTGTACTTTGACAAAGTGGAAGATTTTGTCGCCTCCTTTACTCCTCATGCGAATACGATCATGGCGGACCTTTCTAATTACACAGATACAACTCCGACCATTCAAATTAGTGAAGTAAAGATGTAATGTCTTCTGATCTGCAACAGGAAACAACATTCTACATACGGCTTAGACTTATCCGCGTTAACGCAGGTAATACTAAATCGGGCTAATCAAACACCAAACTTTTTGATTGGCAGCAGGGCAGGAATAGTTCCTTTTAACCAAAGAGCATTCATACATTCACATGTTATCTTTCAGTCAAAATACATTTGTGCGTAATTCCGCTTTACTGATGCTGATTTTTTTCGCTTCCTGCCGTTTCAACCAGGCGGAGGTACCTCCGGTGTATGACAAGTATGTATTTGATTCCGCAACAATAGCTGCATTACCATCCTACGACAGCCTGGTATCGGCAATCCTAAAAAATTCATCCTATTTTTTACAAAACATCGATAAGAGAAGCGCTTACCAGTCTTATAAGTTCCGGCCCGGTTCTGATGCAGGGGATACGTTCCGGAAAATTCCGGATGAACTGGCTCCGCTGGTTAATTATTATTATAATCAAATACCCAAGGATTTCATTTATGGCTTTGATTTTTTCACAGACAGTACGGTCAAAATATATATCCGGCATATCCAACCTGACTCTTCCCGGGTGGATATTTTTGAACATCTATCCTATTTCCCGAATGGAAATATCAGAAGAAGAAGTCTTCCTGAAAAAGACTCTGTCCTTTCGAAACACTGGCTTTACTGGGTTCAATTTTACAGGTCACGTTTGTTTTGATCCTGATTGACCGGAAGTCGATATCCATTTTGCAAAGCCCTGCAAGACAAATTTCCTCCCTGCATTGGGGTTGCTCCTCAACTTTCGTAATTTACCCTAACCTGAAATTGGTATTATCATGCCATTTGTCAGCATCCGCTTAAAATCCTTTGCAATGGCATGACCGTTTATGGTCATTGTGCAATCCTATGGATAAAATAAAATTCATACTACATTCGGGAATTGATTCCTATTTTACGTAAAAACAGAAAGCCATGGATGTGATAGAAGGATACAAAG
>JAGWTX010000464.1 GCA_028875955.1 Bacteroidota bacterium
ACACAAAGAAATGCGCTTTCCAGCAGGAACTCGGTCAGTATGGTTCTGCGTTTGGCACCCAAAGCTTTTTTCAGCCCGATCTGACTGGTTCTTTCCCGAACAGTTACAAACATGATATTGGCCACGCCAAATGCGCCGACGATAAGGCTTAAACCGGCTATAGCCCATCCGCCTGCACTCACCTGGCCAAAAAATCCCTCCACCTGTTCACTGAACATGGCCACGTCGTTACAGGAAAAATTATCCTCCTGTTCCGGGCTCAGCCTGCGGATCTGCCGCATCACCCCTGTCAATTCATCCTGCAGGGCCCGGGAGGCAATATTGGGCTTCCCCTGTACCATGATGAATGGGCTGCTGTTATCGGGATTATACACGCTGGCAAAATACCGGTAAGGCACGATCATGCACTGGTCGTAATTAAATCCCCCGATAAAGGTCTGTCCCTGCTTTTTTATGACCCCAACGATGATCAACCTGCGGCTATTATAGGAAACTTCTGACCCCACGGCTCTCTGCGCTTCTCCAAAAAGCTGCTCTGCCACTTCATTACCTATGACACAGGTGGGTGTTCCCCGGTTAAATTCGGCTCCGTTCAGGTATCGTCCCGAAGAGATATCGATGGTTTGAATGGTATTGAACTCTTCAGAAACCCCGTACATGCTGACATTACTCAGCACATTATCCTCAAAACTCAGGTTCACATTCTGGGATACAAACATGGCGGTATTGGAAGCCAGCTGGCTCTTGCTCTTGATGAATCGCATTTCCTCGATCCGCATGGGCGGGCGCTTCATGTATTTCCACCAGGGATAATCATTCCCACCTCCATAATTCCACTTATCTACATAAATGGTATTGTTACCAAAGGCTTTGATATCGCTCTGCACTTTTCGTTCCAGGCTGTCAACCGTTGCCAGCACGCCTATGATACAGAAAATACCAATGGTGATGCCGAACAGTGACAGGAAGGTCCTGAGTTTGTTTACCCGAAGTTCCTGCAATGCCATCCGGAAACTGTTCCACAATATGCTTAGCAACTTAAACATGTATCAAATGTAAGTGAGGATTCGGGTTGATAAAATAAATTTATGTAAGCGGCATGTAGAGGGGGTCCCGGCTTCTGGCCCTAACCTTCTTCCACAAAAATTCCAAGCACAGTATGAAAGGCAGTGTTTACAGCCTCTTTGCATGTTTTCTTGAACCATCAGATAAAAAAGTTGTTAGTTATCAACGGTTAGCATTGGATATGGTGCTATTTTTGCATCGATTTCTTCAAACATAAACTTGCAATATGACCTGGAAACAAGTCTTCACTTCTTCAGTAGGAAAGAAATTGACCATGGGACTTACCGGTATTTTTCTGATTCTGTTCCTGATAATTCATGCCGGACTCAATGCCTGTATCTGGGCGGGTGATGGTGGTGAAATGTTCACAAAAGGTGCCCATTTTATGGGTGGAAACTGGGTTCCCCGTCTTTTGGAAGTGGGTTTGTTTGCGGGTCTGATTCTGCACATTGTACAAGGTCTGATGCTGGAAGTATCCAACAGGAGCAAAAGATCCCAGGGATATGCGGTGAGTTATGGCAACAAGGGCAGCAAATGGTATAGCAGAAGCATGGGGCTACTGGGTACACTCATCCTTTTATTCCTGATTCTGCACCTCTATCATTTCTGGTTACCCAACCGTTCTCACCAGGGTTTCCTGCTGGGTGAGGAAATCAACCTCTTTGAGAAAATGAAACTGGAATTCAGTCAGCTTTGGGTTGTCATCGTCTATGTTCTGGGATGCGGTTCCCTTGGGTATCACCTGGCCCATGGATTTCAAAGTGCTTTCCGTACCCTGGGCGTACACAACAACAGATATAACAAGATGTTAACCAGCCTGGGATTGGGATTTTCCATCCTGATTCCCCTGGCATTTGCCATGATGCCGGTTAGTTTTTACCTGGGCTGGGTGAGCTAGGTAATCAGTCTTTGAATTTCTAAAGAGTAAACCATCCGTTTGGAAAACGCATAACAAATCTCCAAACGCCAAAATACAAACTCCAAACCTTTACCTATGTTAGATGCAAAAATTCCGGCAGGCACATTAAACGAGAAATGGACAGAATATAAAGGGCATTGTAAATTGGTAAATCCTGCCAACAAACGCAAGTTGGAAGTGATCGTGATCGGAACCGGTCTGGCCGGTGCATCTGCAGCAGCCTCATTGGGAGAACTGGGTTATAAGGTAAAAGCCTTTTGTTTTCAGGATTCCCCCCGTCGCGCCCACTCTATCGCAGCGCAAGGTGGTATCAACGCAGCAAAAAACTACCAGAACGACGGAGACAGTGTCTTCCGCCTGTTTTATGATACCATCAAAGGTGGTGATTACCGTTCCAGAGAAGCCAATGTGCATCGTTTGGCGGAAGTCAGTTCCAATATTATTGACCAATGTGTGGCGCAGGGTGTGCCCTTTGCCCGTGAATATGGCGGTTTACTCAGTAACCGCTCTTTCGGTGGTACACAGGTTCAAAGAACTTTTTATGCTGCCGGCCAGACCGGTCAGCAGTTACTCATAGGTGCTTATCAGGCACTGGAACGGCAGGTTGCATTGGGAAATGTGAAAATGTACAGCCGTCATGAAATGCTGGAGATCGTTAAGATAGACGGAAAAGCCCGCGGAATCATTGCCCGTGACCTGGTATCCGGAAAACTGGAAAGACATTTCGGTCATGCAGTATTGCTTTGCAGTGGCGGATACGGTAA
>JAGWTX010000465.1 GCA_028875955.1 Bacteroidota bacterium
ATAACCGCAACCAATGGGTTTTTGAACATCTTCTTCTGGCCAAAAGCCAGGAGCAACAGGTTTTTCCATCGTTTCGGGGATTGATCGGTCAGGTCTTCCTCCTTTCCCAGCAGGATATTATACCTGATTTCACCAATCTTAACGGCAAAAAGCCAGCTGGCTGTAAGGGCAAGCAATAGAAACCCAATTTGTGGTAGATAATGCATACAAAGCGGTTATTATGCTAAGATAGCCCTTTTGGCCACGCAGAAACAGGATTGTGAGATGGTTTTATTGTTGTTACTTTTGAAGATCAAACAACAGAAATGGCAGAAAGAAATTATCTCCTGAACCGGGAAGCCGCCGAACAGAAATTACACAGGATGGCCCTCGAACTGGCCGAGCAACTGGCAGGGCACAAGTCGCTGGTCGTTTTGATCGGGATCCGAAACAGTGGTACCGTGATTGCGGAAAAGATCGCCACACTTCTACGAAAATATGTTGCCAATGAAGTGAAAGTGATCTCCGTTACGATGGATAAATCGCATCCCACAGATGTTACGCTGAGCGAATCCATTGACCTGAATCATACCCATGTCGTAATCACGGATGATGTGACCAATAGCGGTAAAACCCTTTTGTATGCGCTCAAGCCCCTGTTGTCCTATTATCCCAAGAGCATTCAGACACTCGTTCTGGTGGAAAGGATGCATAAACAGTTTCCGGTGAACCCGGATTATGTAGGTCTTTCTGTAGCCACCACCCTGCAGGATCATATCCAGGTTGAGGTTGTGAACGGGGAAGTGTTGGGTGCCTATATCGCCTGATAAGATTACAGGATCGGGATGTGAATTTGATAATTTGTTTTTTGTAACTTTCATCCCTGTTTTCACGAAATTGCAAAGACGGTTGAATGCATGCAGATGACCCTGAACCGGGTAGCCTTGCAAAAAACATTCATCAACTTGTCTTCAAATCAAAAACAATCACAAAAGAAACCATATGGACGCTGCCATTCAGGAAAGAGTAAATAGCTGGATCCGGGGAAATTATGACCAGGCCACAAAGGACACCATTGCACAGCTGCAAAAAGAAAAACCCGATGAACTGGCAGATGCTTTCTACCGGAACCTGGAATTCGGTACCGGAGGCCTGAGAGGGATCATGGGAGTGGGGACCAACCGCATCAATAAGTATACGATCGGTATGGCCACACAGGGTTTCGCCAACTATTTGAAAAAAACCTATGGTAATACTGAAATCAAAGTAGCCATCGCGCATGATTCCAGGAACAACAGTCGCTTTTTTGCGGAAACAACCGCCAATGTCTTCGCGGCCAATGGCATCAAAGTGTTTTTATTTGAATCCTTACGACCCACACCGGAACTGAGTTTTGCCATTCGTACCCTTGGATGCAAGGGAGGGGTTGTCTGCACAGCTTCACACAATCCCAAGGAATACAATGGGTATAAAGCCTATTGGGATGATGGCGGTCAGCTGGTTCCCCCGCATGATGGGAATGTGATCAGGGAGGTGGAAGCCATCACCAGTGTGGATGAAGTGAAATGGTCGGGTGGGGAAGCGAACATCACCCTTTTGGGCAAGGATATGGATAACGCCTATATCGATATGGTAAAAGACCTAAGCGTTTATCCGGATGTGATCAAACAACAGCATGACCTGAAGATCGTCTATACCCCCATTCATGGAACCGGTATTATGCTGGTACCCCAGGTATTGGAAAAATTCGGGTTCACCAATGTCACCATCGTAGAGGAACAGGCAACGCCGGATGGAAATTTCCCGACCGTCAATTATCCCAATCCTGAAGAAAGTGAAACGATGAGTATCGGTCTGGCCAAAGCCAAAGCCATGGATGCGGACATTTTGCTGGGTACCGATCCCGATGCAGACAGGGTGGGTATCGGTGTTAAAAACCACAAGGGCGAATGGGTCTTGATGAATGGGAACCAGACCGCCGTATTGGCTTTCAATTATATGATGGAAGCCCGGAGGGCCAAGGGGATTGCCCAGGAGAACGATATGGTGATCACCACCATCGTAACAACGGAAATGATCAACCAGGTAGCCAGGGAAAACAAAGTGGCCTGTTACAATGTACTCACCGGCTTCAAATGGATTGCTGAAAAGATCAAGGAACTGGATGGCCAGAAAAATTATGTGATCGGCGGGGAAGAAAGTTTTGGACTGATGATCGGCAACCAGATCCGTGATAAGGATGCAGTTAGTGCGGTAGCCCTGATGTGTGAAATGGCCGCGTATGAAAAAAACAAAGGCAAGACCCTTTTTGATAAAATGATCGAACTCTATATCCAATACGGGTTCTATTATGAAAACCTGATCAGCATAACCAAAAAAGGCATGAATGGCCAGAAAGAAATCGCCGAAATGATGGAAGGATTCCGCAAGAATCCTCCGTCCCTGATTGCAGGTGCCCGGGTAACCACCTTATTGGATTATCAGCTGCAGAAAGGGACCAACCTCGTAACCGGCGAAAGCTGGAAGATCGAATTGCCCAAAAGCAATGTGCTTCAGTTCCTGACAGCCGATGGCACCAAGATCTCCGCCCGTCCTTCCGGCACAGAGCCCAAGATCAAATTCTATTTCAGTGTGAATACCAGCCTGGCTAAAAAGGAGGACTATGATGCTACTTTTGCCTTGCTGGAGAAAAGGATCCAGACGATTATCAGTGATATGAAACTGACAGGTTAGTTTTTTTGGTCTTTGGCGCATTGGTCTTTGGTC
>JAGWTX010000466.1 GCA_028875955.1 Bacteroidota bacterium
CCAGTGCATAAAGGGAGATACCGGATGAGAAAACCGTCATTGCGGCAAAAGTCATGGCATTGAATCCCCGGGTTTTTTCATCAAAACGCAAAGCAAGATATTCCGGAACGGAACGGGCTTTGCTGCCATAATAAAACGGCATCATATAAACACCCAGAAATATCATGGCCAAAGCGGCCCCCAGCCAATAGAAATGCACCGTATATAAGCCGTATTTGGCACCGTTAGCCGCCATACCCAGCACTTCCTGCGCACCAAGATTGGCTGAAATAAAAGCAAGGGATGTAATCCACAAAGGGATATTGCGGTTACTCATTAAAAAATCATTACCCGTCTTTATTTTCTTTTTCAAAACGTAACCGATCGTTACGACAAACAGAAAATAAACGGCAATGATGAGATAATCGATCAGTACGAGTTTCATAAGCAAGTATTATGAGGGTGAAGGGTTTGTTCCCATTTCCAGGCACTGGTTACGATTTCCGTCAATCCCAGTTCAGCTTCCCAGCGAAGTATTTCCTTCGCCCTGGTTACATCCGCATACATGGCAGGGCTATCGCCCGAACGTCTGGGTCCGATTTCGTATTTCAGGGAAAGCTGGTTCTGTTTTTCGAATGCATGGATGATCTCTAAAACAGACAATCCCTTTCCGGTACCGATATTGAATACTTCAAAAGAATCCCTGTTTTTTTTATCGATGAGACGACCACAACTTTTCACATGTGCTTTTGCAAGGTCAACCACATGGATATAGTCCCTGACACAAGTGCCATCCGGCGTATCATAATCATTTCCGAAAACGGTTAAGCTTGGTCTCAGACCCGCTGCTACCTGGGTGATATAGGGCATCAGGTTATTGGGGACCCCATTCGGCAATTCACCTATCCATGCAGAGTCATGGGCGCCAACCGGGTTAAAATACCGGAGTGAAATGACCTGTATGTCTTTGACAGCAGCGGTTTTTTCGAGTATTTCTTCCCCCATTTGTTTGGTGCTGCCATAGGAAGAAAGCGCTTTTTGAAAAGGGGTGGATTCCTTAACCGGTAATTCCCTGGCATCTCCATATACCGTTGCAGAAGAGGAAAAAACCAGGTTGGTTACCTGGAAATGATCCATCACTTCTAAAAGATGCAATAACGAAACCAGGTTATTGGTGAAATATTTGACCGGTTCCCGTACGGATTCACCAACCGCTTTAAAGGCGGCGAAATGGATGACAGCGCTCAGATCAGTTTCATCTGAAAAAATAGCATACAGCTGTTTTTTATCCAGCAGGTTTATCTGATAAAAAGAGGGTCGCACACCCGTTATCTGTTCGATCCTGTCCAGGATCATCAAAGAAGAATTACTAAGATCATCCAGGATGACCACTTCATAACCCGCCTGTATGAGTGCTACAACGGTATGAGAACCTATATAGCCCAGACCGCCAGTGACCAGTATTTTTTGTTTATTTCCCATGGCCTGTTTCTTCCGTATAATGTATGCTGCTGAGCTGCTGCAGTGTTGCAGCTGCTGTTTCCGGTGTAATATCCCTTTGCGGATTGGCCAGCATTTCATAACCGACCATGAATTTTTTAACGGTTGCCGACCGCAACAAGGGGGGATAAAAGTGCATATGCCAGTGCCATTCCGGATGAGGCCCGTCATTTACGGGCGCCTGGTGCATCCCGGATGAATAGGGAAATGAGATCTTAAACAGGTTATCATATTTGGAAGTCAATTGTTTCAGCATACGGCTTAAGGAAGCCATCTCTGCCGGGTTCATTTGGGCGATGGTCTGCACCTGGCGTTTACTGATGATCAGGGTTTCATAGGGCCATACCGCCCAGAAGGGTACCAGGGCAGTAAAATGTTCATTGTCCAATACAATTCTTTCTTGTTTCTTTATTTCCAAAGCGAGATAATCAGACAATAGGCTGGAACCCTTCTGTTCAAAATGTTTTTCCTGCTGTCTGGTTTCCTTGGCAATTTCCAAAGGAACGGATGAGGAAGACCAAATCTGGCCATGCGGGTGCGGGTTGCTGCAACCCATGATCTCCCCTTTGTTTTCAAAAATCTGGATATATTTTATCCGGGGGTTTTCAGACAGCGAGATGAATTCATCTTTCCATAAATGGATAACCTTTTCAATTGCCTCACTTGTCATCTGTGGCAGTGTAAGATCATGTTTCGGTGAAAAACAGATCACTTTACATATCCCTGCTTCGCTGTTTGCGACGAGCAAACCCTTTTCGTCATAACTGCCTTTGGGGGTGGATGGCAGCAATGCTGAAAAGTCATTTACAAAAGCAAAGGGTTCCGTATAGGCCGGATTGGTGCTTCCATCCGCCCTTTTGTTACCCGGGCATAAATAGCAGTTGGGATCATAAGAGGGACGTATATCTTTCGGTAGATCTTCCACCTTCCCCTGCCAGGGTCTTTTCATCCTATGGGGAGAAACCAGTATCCAATCACCCGTTAAAATATTCAACCGGGTATGGGAATGTTCTTTCAGGTCAAACATGGTCAATAATTTCTGTTCCGTTTTCAATAGAAGCCACATAATATGTCAGTGGCAGGTTCATTTCCCGTTCATAAGCCGGTTTGAGTTCTGCCATCAGTCCGTCAATCGCTTCTTCTTTTACAAGGTTGATGGTACAGCCGCCAAAGCCACCACCCATCATCCTTGCCCCAATCACAGATTCCCTGTTCCTTACCGCATTTGCAAGCCAGTCCAGCTCCTGA
>JAGWTX010000467.1 GCA_028875955.1 Bacteroidota bacterium
CATTCTCACCCACATTAAATGTGGTTCTGATGGCAGCCCTTTCACTGGCCGCTACGATCACTTCCTCATTGATATAATAATAAGCAGGACGGATCCCATGTGCATCGCGCATCACAAAACTATACCCGTTTCCCAGGAGTGCTCCGATGGTATAGCCCCCGTCAAATAAGGGAGTGGCTTTCTTGAGTACTTTGGAAATATCAGCGGCGTTGGGATGTAAAGCGTCTTCTTTTACCAGAAAATGATGCAACACTTCCATCATGGCAGCCAGGTCGCTTTGTTTCTGAAAATCCCCCGGACTCATATTGATGAGGTCAAACAGCTCATCCGTATTCACCAGATTAAAATTTCCGGCCAGTGCCAGGTTATTACCGGGCATCAGGTCACGTTTTATAAACGGGTGACAAAATTCAACATTGTTTTTCCCCTGTGTACCATACCGGAGATGCCCCAGTAACAATTCCCCCAGAAAAGGCAGGTGTCCCTTCATCAGACCGGGGTGCTGTTTGATATCGGGCTGGTATTTCTCCATTTCCGAAATTTCCTGACCTACCCGGAAGAAAAGATCCGCAATGGGTTGCTGGGCATTGGACCGCATCCGGCTCAGAAAAGGGTATCCGGGTTCTGTATTCAGCTTAACGGCAGCAAGACCCGCGCCATCCTGACCCCTGTTATGCTGCTTTTCCATTAACAGGTACAATTTACTCAGACCGTAGGTAACCGAACCATGTTGTTGCAGGTAATAGGAGAAAGGTTTCCTCAACCTTATGAAGGCAAGGCCACACTCGTGTTTGATTTCGTCACTCATGATGGTTATTAAAAGAAAGTGGCGAAGGTACGACTCCGCCACATTTTCTGCCGTTAATTATATGCTGTTTCCAGTTCCGGGTGCAGGGTTTCTGCCAGCCAGAGGAATTCACTCACAAACTGGTGGACATTTTTCTCAAATCCCGGGTCCAGCAACCGGCCATCCTGATCAAATTTCTTATCTGCAAAGGGGGTTACCAGCATATAGGGTGAGGCAATCCCGAATAATGCCGGGATCAGCAGCAATAATTGCTGGGATGAACGCATGCCGCCCATGGCACCCGGTGAAGCCGTCACGATCCCGAAAGCCTTATGAGACTGTTTCGGAAAATGATCCATCAGGTTCTGGAGGGCAGGTGAATAACTCCCATTGTATTCCGGTGTAACCAGGATAAAGGCATCTGCATGAAACATACGGGTAGCCAGGGGTTTATAGGGGTCCGGTGTTTTTTCAATTGTACTGAATACCTGCTGTAACAAAGGCAGGTTCCATTCCCGTACATCGATAATGCCAACGTTATGTGCTGTGGTATCTTTCAGATACTGCTGTAAAAACAGGGCAATCCGGTAGGAAACGCTTTCTTTTCTGGGACTGCCTGATATGATTTCTATATTCATTTTTTTATGTTATGTCTTTGTACGACCTGTTGATTAATGATTGATGGGCACTTCTATAACAATAAACTCTGCTTCCTGTTCAAAATGCATCCGGATATTGCCGGTATCCCAGATTCCCAGGGCATCCCTTCTGCCGATGGTTTGATCCCCTATGCCGATGGAGCCTTCCAGTACAAAAACAAACAAAGCTTTGTTTTCAGCGGGCAGGGGATAATCCAGGCTTTCCCCCTTTTCGAACCAACCCAGCGATATTTTCGCATTTTGATTGATCCAGCAATGGGTGGTCCCTTCTTCATAACTTACAACCGTCTGTAAACGGTTTTTTCGATTCTCCTTTGGAAAATATCTTTTCTGGTATCTGGGGATGGTGTTCTGCTGTTTGGGTTCGATCCAGATCTGTAAAAACCTGACATCCTCTTCACCCACATTGTGTTCCTCATGTTTCAGTCCACTGCCTGCGCTCATCAGCTGTACCCAGTCTTTTTCTACCACTTCCGTGTAGCCCATGCTGTCTTTATGATTCATTTTACCCTGCAACAGCACACTGATGATCTCCATATTGATGTGCGGATGCAGGCCAAAACCAGACCGGGGCTTAACCAGGTCGTCATTGAACGCATGGAGCAATCCGAAATTTTTCCGGACAGGATTCTGATAGGAGGAGAAACTGAAAGAAAATTTACTTTGCAGCCATCCGATGTCTTTGGTCCCCCTGGCGGCTTCGGGATAGAAAATGGTTTGCACAGCTGTTTATTTTAATTGACTATCGATATTGATTTCACCCAGCAATGTTTTGGAAACCGGGCAGGCTTTAGCAATTTCGAGTAAGCGGTTTTTTTGCGTTGGATCCAGGTCTCCCTGCAAATCGATGACGCGTGTAAAAAATGTCTTACCCTCTTTCCGTTCCAGGTTCACCAGTACACTGATGGAGGATATGGACCAGTTTTTCCGGTTCGCATACATCCGAAGTGTAATGGCGGTACAACTGGCCAGTGATGCTTCCAGCAAGGCATCAGGCGTTGGTCCGGTATCCCCGCCTCCCAGATCCATCGGCTCGTCTGCTTTCATCTCATGCCTTCCATTCCGGATGCTAACCTGATACAATGCTGAAGCAATACTGGCTGTTGTCATATACGGTTGATTTTATTCTGATTGACTATATAGAGTCTTTGGCAGGTTGGTCTTTGGTCTTTGGCTAATTGGTGCATCGGAAAATATTTTGATACAGTAGTATATCCGACCTTTGTTTTCTTCCCATCCAAAGACCAAAGACCAAAGACCAAAGACCAAAGACCAAAGAC
>JAGWTX010000468.1 GCA_028875955.1 Bacteroidota bacterium
CCTACTTTTTATGGGAACACAGTGATTGCTTATCAATTAAAATAAAACAGGTACCCTTTTGGGATCTGAAAAAAGTTGGTTGAAATTCAAACAAGCTTTTTTTTCCTGCCCACCACCCTGCCCATTTGCCAGGCAACCGATACTGCGATCAGTGCGAAACCTGCATAAAAACTGGGGTTGAGGTGTTTGTTTTCGTGGAAAAGCACAAATGCCAGCAGGATGCCATACACAGGTTCCAGATTCAGGCTGAGATTCTGGGTAAACGCGGATACTTTTTTGAGGGATTGGAGCATCAGATCCATGGCCAACACCGTACATAACCAGCTCAGCATGAATAACCATCCCCAGTCAGACAGGGAGGGCAATATATGGGGTGCCGGGAAATAATGCAGGTATATCGGCATACTTAATGTTAACAGACAGAGACCGCCTCCCAATTCATACAACATCAGGGTTTGCGGCGGTGCCAGGTTTACATTTTTTTTATTGAGCACGGAAAATAACGCTGCAAGGATGGCGCCTAAAATGCCCAGGCCAATCCCAGCGCGGTATCGCTGATCAAACTGAAAGATCAGAAAGATGCCCAGTAAACTCAGCAATCCCAATCCCAGGTCGGGCCAGCGAAAAACGGTCCGGTTCAGCAGGGGTTCCAGCAGGGCTGTGAACAATCCAACCGAGGCAAAACAAATCAGTCCGATGGAAACATTCGCCATTTTTATACTTCCGTAAAAACAAACCCAGTGCAGGGCAATCAGGCAACCTATCCCCATCAATTTCCGGATGGCCGCAGGGTTTACACCGGTCAATCTTTTTTTCCACCGCAGCCATACAAACAGGGTAACCACCGTAATCATGATCCGGTACCAGACCAATAATCCTTCATTCAATTGGATCAGCTTTCCCAGCGCACCGGTAAATCCAGCCAGGAATACGGCGATATGAAGTTTGAAAAGGGCCTGTTTCATGATTGATTTTACAATTGACACTAAGAAAGCATCCAGTATAAAAGATGCAGTCCTGTATTCCGGTACCGCCTCAAAGAAAGGAAAAAAATCAGACCCGAACCCAAAAGCTTTTACCCCCCGCAGATGCCGGATACCGTATAAATACGCTTGGAATTGCGGCTATTTTACAGCATCTTGTATCTTCAATGTAAAGGAATCTCCCTTATATGAAACCCATTCTAAGTTTACGGAACCTCTACAAATCCTATGGCTATACGCCAGTGCTGAAAGGTATTCAGCTGGATATCTATCCCGGTCAGGTTATCGGATACATCGGCCCCAATGGTGCCGGTAAAAGCACCACAGTCAAGATCATTTGCGGTCTGATTTCCGATTATGAGGGCGAAGTCATCATTGATGGCATCAATGGCAAAGAGGATCCCGTTGCCGTGAAAAGAAAAATCGGATATATCCCCGAAATGGCCGAGCTGTATGATGTGCTTACGGCAGCCGAGTTCCTGGGTTTTATGGCAGAACTCTATTCGCTCTCGGCAGATCTGGCAAATGAAAGGATTACCCGAATGCTGACAGCTTTTGGACTGGAAAAAAACATGCACCAGCGGATGGACACATTCAGCAAAGGGATGCGCCAAAAAGTGCTGATCATATCCGGGTTACTCCATAACCCTGAGATCATCATATTGGATGAACCGCTGAGTGGTCTGGATGCCAATAGCGTCATCATCGTCAAGGAACTGATCAGCAAACTCGCCAAAGAAGGTAAAACCATATTTTATTGCAGCCATATGATGGATGTGGTAGAAAAAGTAAGCGATCGCATCGTACTCATCAATGAAGGAAGGGTGATCGCCGACGGAAGTTTTGAAGAACTCCAGCAGCAACAGGGCAACCAGAGTCTTGAAAAGATCTTTGCACACCTCACATCCAATGAATCACTTTCCCATGCGGCAGATGATCTCCTGCAGGCATTCGGGAATTAAGTACCGCTACTATGAATTGGATAAACCGATTTTTCCTGGCCATACTCCTGATACCGAAAGGGTTTTACAGGAAACTGGGTATTGACCTGAACCAGTTACAATCCATACTTACTTATAAACTGTTGATGGATGACAGGAGGCCTAACAGCATCCATCAAACACAAAAAAGAAAACAGGAAAAACCGATCCGGCTGGCTACGCTCGGCACCATGCTGTATTCGATGATCATCGGCATCTTTTTCCTGGTGGGTTTTGTATTGGGTAAGGACGAAGCGACCAAATTTACGATCTACTATTCCATGTATCTCTTTATGCTGATTTCGATACTGATCGCCGATTTCACCTCCGTTTTAATCGATGTCAGGGACAACCTGATCATATTGCCCAAACCCATCAATGATAAAACATTTGTACTGGCCAGGCTCCTGCATATTGTGATTCATGTATCCAAAATGGTGATCCCCATGACCCTACCTGGACTGATCCTGATCATGGTCCAGTATGGCATTAAGGGTGTTCTTCCCTTCCTGTTATTGGTCCCTTTCATCACACTGCTGACCATCTTCCTGATCAATGCCATCTATATCTTAATCCTGAAATTAACCACACCGGAAAAGTTCAAAACCATCATCAGTTATTTCCAGATATTTTTTGGCATTTTCATATATGCATCCTATCAGCTGGTGCCCCGGCTGGTTGATAAATCCGTACTGACAGGCTATAGCATCCACTCCCTATCCTTTGCCTGGCTGCTGCCACCTTTTTGGTTTGCAGGCAG
>JAGWTX010000469.1 GCA_028875955.1 Bacteroidota bacterium
CCAATCCAGTTATAGGAAGTGGCATAGGTATACCTTGCATTGATCCAGTCTGTCATGGGAAATTTATTCAATGGCAGGCTATAACCCAAAATGGCTTTCTGCTGGTAAAGCGTATTTCTGCCTCCCTTGAAAAAGTTCCGGCGAACCGTATCTTTTTTTGCCCTGGTATCCAGCAAGCCATAGGGTTCATCGATCCTGGCGTTATTGGTTGCGTTAAAATCCAGGTTGAGTGACCTTGACAAATCCCATCGCAGACCATAATACCTGTCGAAAGTGAAATATTTATCATAGGTCGTGTCTACCCTTTCCACCTTGCTGTCGATGGTATTGACAACCCTTGGTATAAATTGGCCGAATTGCCGGTTGATATCCGCCCGGAAACTGAGGAAGCTGGGTTTGAAATTAAAATTGAAATCCCTTACCAGTGCCAGCCAGGGGGTTTGTGTTCTGATCAGTTTTTTAAAGGGTTCTACATATTTAGTGGGGTTGAGATAGGTATAGCCAAAACCGCCCCTTTGTTTGGTAACCGTATTCTGCAGGATCACCGGACTGCTTTGCGTGATCTGTGAATAGGCATAACTGAAATCAAAATTGCTCAGACGTAACAAACCAGGCTTGTTGCTGGCAGACATAAAATGAACATTGGTGAAATTCAGGGTCTTGATCGTTGTTTGATCCACTGCCGCCTTTCGTATCGAATCCTGTTTGTCTTTGGGCGCCGATTTTAGTTTTTCCTTGTATAAGACATCCAGATCAAACGGATCATATTGGGGTGTCAGTATCGTACGATTGATACTGGCATAAACGGGCAGTACCAGTCTCGCTTTTTTGGGTACCAATTTACCCGCATCAATACTGGCAGCAACATCAAACTGTACCAGGTTGTCCCTGGCCCGTTCATTCACCCTTTGTTCAATGGTTCCAAAACCCTGTGTATGGGTATTGGCTGACAGGGAAACGGTACCCAGATCTGCCAAAGTCATATCTACCCGGCCCAGGGCAGCCCATCCGCCATTTTCATCCAGTTCGGACAAACGCAGTTCGTTTACCCAGACTTCACTATTCACCACCTGTCCATCCGGTTTTAAGGGATTTTCGATGGCTACCATGATCCCCGTTACATCACCCAGGTTGGGATTACCTAAAATGGAAATGGTCTTATTGTCCAATGCCTGTCTGTAAATTGTTGAGATGGAGGCATTCGAACTGTTTCTTTTCAGCTTCAGGTCTATCAATGCCCTCAATGAAATGTCAAGGTTGTTTTCGGTTGGCCATACGATTTCTTCCTGACCGATGCCATACCTGCCCGGGGGTGTAATTTTTAAAGGGATCCTGATCTCATAATAATTATTCAGGAAATCCTGCCCGATGCGAACGATGGCATTCATCTCATAGTCTTTCACCGGACGCTGACCGGTTACGGATTCCGCATGCAGGTACATGGATAGTTTTCCATATTGCCGCATATCCAGGTTTAAGGTTTTAAACACACCCCTTGAATCTCCGGTTTGCAGATTGGCGATTTTCAGGCTCATCGCCTGTTCATTCTGCTGAAGATTTACACCATTGTTACTTAATAACTGAACCCTGGCCACACCGGGAGGCATGATATAGTTAACGGGCTGACGGCTGCTGTTTTCTTCAAGATTTACAGCAAGCGTATTGAAAACGGTACCGGTGTTGTTATTGATGGGTGTATAGGATCCTGTTGTGTCGATATTATAGGTAAACTGTCTCCACTGATTTCTCACCAGGTCTAGTTTTGCAAGACGTATCACAACAGAATCTTCAAAATCAGTCAGGTATAACCTGGCGAAACGGATGGATTTGAAATCGGGGATATTGCCGATTTTCCTGGAATAGCCTTTCACCGGAACCCGGAACAGGAACCAGTTTTCCGAACGCCTTACTCCATCCGGTGAATTGACACTGATCACCCGCTTATCGGTAATAAATGGGGTTACCCCAACATCCATACCGGGTTTCAGATCGATCTCATATTCATAATAGGATTCGGTTTCATTCAGCGTATTGTCGCGGTTCAGGTCTTCGTTATCCGGATATAATGTGGCCGCAGAAGTGAACTGCCCCCCAGTAGTTGCAATAGGCGAGTTACCCTGCGGGTTATTGTAATTTTTATACCTACCCAGGATCCCGGTACCGGCTGCATCAAAACTGGGATCACGATACCATTTGTAATCATCACTCGCTGGGTCTGCCAGTGCATTCAGATAAGCGGGAGAACCGGTACCGAAATTATTGGCCAGTTTTTGTAAGACATATCCTTTCTTTCTTCTCTCACCTGCATCATCCAGACCATCCAATCCCACATCCTGGTAAGGTCTGTCGTTGGGGTCATTACTAAAAGCCTGTGTGATCTGAATCGGATTCACCGGTGTTTTACCCCAGGTATTGGAACTGTCAACAGCTGCTGGAATATTGGGCGTATTCAACCCATTCTCATAAAATCGTTTACCGTCTTTCAAGATATCCTCGCTCACATTACCCAGATTCAGGAACATCTTACCGCCTTTTGAATTGGGATTCTTGATAAAAGGATCCTGAACCCAGAATTCGATGTATTGAATATTGCCAGTTTCAAAATCTGTCTGATCTATTGAACGCATCAGTCCACCCCATCGTGCAGCAGGTCTGGTCAGATGTCCGTTTGCATCCAGCTCCGTTTTCCGGCTTTCATAGTTATAAGGTCCTTTCTCG
>JAGWTX010000470.1 GCA_028875955.1 Bacteroidota bacterium
ATTTCCGCACTGATCTTGGCTGAAGGGAAAAACCGGTTGGTTTGTTTTGTCATGAATTCCGGTGTCTCTGCGATCAGGTGAAACACTTTTTGGAACAGGGCATAGACCAGGGCAAATCCCAGACCCTGGAAGGCGGTCTTGGAAAAATCACCACCTTTCTCACCCGCCTTCAACACACTGGCGCAAGCCGTTCCTTCGGGATAAGGCAAAGTGCCATGTTCATTCACGATCAGCGATTTCCGCAACGGGATCATCATCAGTGTACCCAGGATCCCGCCAAATATTGCCAGGGTGAGAATGGTCATGTAATTAAAAAAACTGGCACTCGAAGGTTCCGAGAGAAACAGGAATCCCGGCAGGGTAAACACCACGCCGGCTGCAATGCTCTCACTGGCGGAACCGGTGGTTTGAATGATATTGTTTTCGAGAATCGTTGTTTTCAGGAATTTTCTTCCCAGCGTGATGGCGATCACCGCAATCGGAATGGATGCAGAAACCGTCAACCCGGCTTTTAGTGCCAGGTAAACCGTGGAAGCTCCGAAAATGATCCCAAAAATGGCACCGGTGATAATCGCTTTCAGCGTAAACTCTTTCATTTGCGTTTCGGCAGACACAAAAGGTTTGAACGTTTTTTTGTCTTCAGACATAGTTGAGCGTTTGGTTAGAGAAGAAAAAAGTTACAGGGAATACAGCAATTAACATCATTCATCGTTTCATCGCAATCATTTCAAAAAAGAACCCACCTACCTAAAACAAGGTTTCAGGATCCGTTAATTGATGACTGCGAACAGTGAAAAGCCGTCATCCTCTTTTGGATAATCGATACAGTGAACTTGTTTTTCCAATATCTTTAAAAATCCAAAATACAACATATGAGTGAAATACAAAGCGGCGTGCAAAAATCGGGTATGCCGAAAGCGGTTCCTTATATCATAGGGAATGAAGCAGCAGAAAGGTTCAGTTTCTATGGATTACGCTCTATCATGAGTACATTCCTGGTGGCACAGTTCTTCAATCCCGCCATGAATCCGGCTTTACAGAATGTAGCAGAGGCCAAATCCAATGAAATGGTGCACCTGTTTGTTACACTCGCCTATTTCGCTCCGCTGGTAGGAGGTATCCTGGCGGACTGGTTTTTCGGAAAATACAAAGTGATCCTGTATATATCCCTTGTGTATGCCATTGGCAACCTGGTTCTTGCCTTATCAACCCATAACCTTACATTTTTTACCATCGGGCTGGTCGTGATCGCCGCTGCGGCCGGTGGCATCAAATCCTGCGTATCCGCCAATGTGGGCGACCAGTTTGATAAAACCAATGAACACCTTTTGTCAAAAATATATGGCTGGTTTTATTTTACCATCAATACCGGATCCATTCTTGCAACACTGATCATTCCCATCGTTTACAACAAATATGGCCCAGAACTGGCATTTGGCATACCCGGTGTACTGATGTGCCTGGCTACCCTTATCTTCTGGATGGGTAGAAAAAAATATGTAAGGGTAAAACCCACCGGTATCAAAAAGGAAAATTTTGTAAGTATCTCTGCCTACGCGATCAAACAGGCTTTTACCAAAAACAGGGGAATGGGGGTATGGGAAGCCGTTGGAAAAAAATTCTCGGCAGAAGCCATCGATGGCATTCAGGCGGTATACCGAATCCTGATGATCTTTGCCTTTACACCCATCTTCTGGGCCATGTGGGACCAGAACCTGTCTGAGTGGGTATTACAGGCCACCAAAATCGACCGGCACATATTCGGTTATGAATTATTGCCTGAGCAGATCCAGACATTCAACCCAATCTTTCTGGTGAGTATGATCCCAGTGATGACCTATGGTGTATTCCCTCTTTTGGAAAAGATGGGAATCAAAGTAACCCCGCTCAAAAAAATCGGGACGGGTCTTTTATTAACCGGATGTACGTTTGTGATCATTGCACTGATACAGGAAAGCATTGATAAGGGTGGGCAACCCAGTGTATGGTGGCAGATCCTCGCCTACCTGATCCTGGCCATTGCCGAGATCCTGGTGTCGGTAACCTGTCTGGAATATGCGTATACCCATTCGCCCAAATCGATGAAGAGTACCATGAGTGCCCTGTATTTGCTGGGAATTTCACTGGGCAATTATTTCGATAGCCTGGTCAATAAAAGCATTGCCGAAAATGGTTTCTTTGCCCAATACACCGGCGCCAGGTATTTCTGGCTTTTTATCGGTATCATTTCTGTTTTCTTCGTGCTCTTTCTCTTTGTAGCCAAAAGGCTGCCGGAGAAAAGCTATGTGGGCGTAGCGGATGAATAAGGGTCTTTGGCGTATTGGTCTTTGGTCTTTGGTTTGTTGTTTGCTAACGATGGCATTTTGATGCAGTAGCTCAACCACAGACTTTTTGGCGCATTGGCGCATTAGTCTTTGGCGCATTGGGTTAATTTTTTGTGTACAGGTTAGTATCTTTATACAGTAGCCTAACCAAAGACCAAAGACCAAAGACCAAAGACCAAAGACCAAAGACCAAAGACTAAAGACTAAAGACTAAAGACCAAATCGCAGCGTAGCGAAGATCCCGCGAATAGCGGGACGATAAACCCTAAAACAACCCCAAACGCCAAACTCCCAACCCCAAACTTTTTGGCGCATTGGCGCATTAGTCTTTGGCGCATTGGGTTAATTTTTTGTGTACAGGTTAGTATCTTTATACAGTAGCCTAACCAAAGAC
>JAGWTX010000471.1 GCA_028875955.1 Bacteroidota bacterium
CCTGATGGTGCTTTCAGTCCGGAAATTCGCGCTGGCCAAAGATGCCGCGCATCCGAGCCAGTCATTTTTTGCCAAACCGGATGCCATGCTCCTGAAACTGGGTCTGATCGCATTCAGTTGCATGGTCTGCGAGGGAACCATGTTTGACTGGAGTGGTGTGTATTTCCAGAAAGTGGTGGTTGCACCCAAAGCCCTCATCATACTGGGCTATGCCGCTTTTATGAGCACCATGGCGGGGGGGAGATTTATCGGCGATAAACTGGCCAATCATTTTGGCAAACAAAAAATCCTGCAGGCCAGCGGTCTGGTTATTGCCACCGGCTTATTATTGGCGGTGGTATTCCCCTATCTGGTAACCGCCACAGCCGGATTTCTGCTCGTAGGGTTGGGCGTTTCTTCTGTAGTACCCCTGGTGTACAGTGCTGCCGGAAAATCAAAAACACTTTCTCCCGGTGTGGCACTAACGGCGGTTTCCACCATTGGATTCCTTGGATTTTTATTAGGTCCGCCATTGATCGGTTTTATTGCCCAGGCGTTTAGCCTGCGCTGGTCCTTTACCGTGATAGCCATACTGGGTTTGGGAACCACTGTCCTTTCATCGCTGATCAAATGGGAAGAGAAATAAGGTTTTAGGATTAGGTTGCATATGCGCAAAGGCTTATTCTTACTGGTTTTAAAGCCGGCCTCTGCAAAAAAGCGTTAAGAAATTTACGGAATGGAGCGTTAAGAAATGAACGATGCCCGGCTTTACTAAACTGTTGAAGGGCAAATTTGCTTAATCATTGCCAAAAAGCCTGGTCTTAGACTTCGTTCATTTTAGCGGAATGCAGTAAATTTTAGCTTTTTTGCAGCAGCCTTGATTTTTTTTGTTACTTTTTTGTATCAAGACAAAAAAGTAAACGGAGTAAATGCTATTAGAAAACGGTTTTGCACTCAATCTACCTAATCCTATAAATTTTAATAAACTACATTACCTATCTGTTTTACTTTTGAGTATTGTTTCCTTATCCAACCCATCCACTGCATGCAGGAAAAAATAACACCTGAATCGATATTCAAAAACATTTTTGCCCGGATCTGGGCAGTCTGGGCACTGGTTTTATTTATAGTTACACTGGTGATCGTGATATTTTTTTATGCCCCCTGTTTTTTTCTTGAAGACCCTGCCAAAGCCAGGTGGCACAGAGCCGTTTCAAGGGTATGGATGATCATTTACCTGAACCTGATCGCCTGTCCCTTGCGGATCCGTGGAGAGGAAAATTTCAAGGACGGCACCAATTATATCGTGGTCTGTAACCACAACAGCTTGATGGATGTACCGGTGAGTACGCCATTTATGCCCAGGGCCAATAAAACGATTGCCAAAAAAAGTTTTACCAAAACACCCATTTTCGGCTGGATCTATGCATTCGGCAGCGTACTCGTAGATCGTAACAGCGATGCCAGCCGCAGAAAAAGTTATGATGAGATGAAACGGATGCTGAATATCGGTCTGGACATGGTGATCTATCCCGAAGGAACCCGGAACCGGACAACTGATCCCCTGAAAAAGTTTTATGATGGTGCGTTCCGGCTGGCAACGGATACCCAACGGCCTATCTTACCGGCCGTCTTGTTCCACACCAAGAAAGTATTGCCTGCCAATAAATTCATGTATCTCCTGCCCCATACCCTGGAAATGCATTTTTTACCCGCTGTGGAAAGTACAGATATCAGCAGTGAAGCATTGAAAGAAAAGATTTTCCGCCTGATGTGGGATTATTATTCCGCCCATGATCATCAATAACTGGAGAAGGTCCTGCTTCTATTGATGCGTAGATCCCTGAGTATACCCGATTTAGGACTGAAAGTGATATTAAAGGAACGATACAAACCGATGGGCGATACATTGATGGCCAGTTGCCAGCAGTGCATTTCGCGGGTGATGAAAGTGCTTAACTGTTGTAAACTTCCGGTACTGGCATCATAATAACCTGTTGCGCCCATTTTCCATTTGGGGGTCAGACTGAAGTCGCCGTTAAAGTTCAGACTCGAACTGGTCTGTGTTGTATATCCGCTGTAATCCGGTTTGAGCACCCGCACAAAATTGAGTGAATAGGAAAGCGTCAGGGTCCAGGGGATGTTGAAATCCGTGAATTCTGCGGGATTTGCCCTGGCAAACTGCAATTGTCTTTGCTGTTCATCCGGGGTCAGGAAGGGATCGGATGGAAGCTGTCTTGTCTTATCCGTTTTACCGTCTTTGGATTTACTGGAAAAAGAAGTGGACATGGCGATATTACCACCCGTTATCCTTCCGAATTTAAAACGGCGGGGATCAAACAATATCGATTTGATCCGGTTACCCCTGCTGTCCACATCATAGGGATCCAGGCTGGCGGATGCCGTAATATTCAATTTATCAAACAGCGTACTTCTTGCATAGATGGAGAAATTTCCCAGCGCAAAACTATCGGCCAGCAAATTATACGATGAATTGAAACCAAAACCTTCCAGTAACTTGATTTTTTTGGTGGGTATTTTCCCATCCGCACCGGTGTCCTTGTTGTTTTTATCCTTCACCTTCATCTCCAGCAGGTTGTCAATACCAAAACCGATCCCACCGAAAGCCCCTTCCTGGAAGGCTCCGATGATGCCACCATCGAATTTGGAAACCCGCTGGGTTCTGCCGGTGGAATCCACTTTCAGGTCGTAATAATATTTTGCAGCAAAATCAGG
>JAGWTX010000472.1 GCA_028875955.1 Bacteroidota bacterium
CAATACCTCTATTCTGTCAATGTCATCCGGATTGATATCCACCAATCTGTTCTGACCGATATTACCCACAAAATTACCTCCGTCGTAATTGCTGGAAGTATTGGTTACCCGGTTCGTACTGTTGTTGACAATGACACCATCAATGATGTACAGGGGTTCGGAAGAGGAGGAGATGGAGCTGATACCTCTGAGTCTGACAGAAATTCCACCGGCTGGATCACCTGAGTTCTGTGTAATCTGGGCACCGGCTGTTTTGCCTTGTAAAGCGGCCAGCACATTTCCGGTGGCACCTTTGTTTAGTTCATCCGCACTCACAGAACTGATATAGCTACCCAATTGTCTGCGGGTAGTACCCTGTGAAGTACCTGTAACAACTACTTCATCCAGTTTGGAAACCTTATCAGAAAGTTCTGCATCTACGGAATAGGATTTCGCAGATCCGACTTCCAATGCGATCTCCTTTTCCTGAAAACCTACTCCGGTAAATACCAGGGTGTATTTACCAGGTTTCAAATTGGCAGAAAAGCTGTAAATCCCATTGACATCTGCCAAACCTCCGAATTTTGTACCCTTAACGGTAACGGCAACTGATTCTGCGGAAGCACCGGAAGGACTGGTTATTTTACCAGCTATGCGAACCTGCCCGAAGGTGAAGGAGGTTAGCATTGTAATGGCCATCAGTAAACAGAATTTTTTCCATTTACCAGAGCCTTTCATGACAATTGTGTACATAGAGCAGTTTTTATTAGTGATAAATCAAAGAATGGTTAAACTATTCATACGGAAAGCATCCAATATTCTATGGGATGGTTCCAGTTCTGTTATCAGGATATCAATCTCATCTATCCCACATACACGGATTCGCTGGGCGGAATTCAGTTTCTCGGAAATGGACATGACAACCGTTTTGGAAGCAGATTCAATCATGGCATTTTTTAATTGGGCAATATCCCAGTCATTGTCCGTCAGTCCATGTTCGGTGTCAATGGCATTGATGCCTAAAAAACAAAGGTCCGCCTTAATATGTTTGATTTTGGTGATGGCCTCTCCGCCAATGGCGATCTGCGATTTTTTGGCAATCTTGTCGCCGATAAAGATCACTTCGATATTCGGATGCTGTGCATATTCATAGGCTGCCGGGATACTGCCTGTAAAAAATGTGGCTTTCAGGTTCTCGGGCAGTAACCTGGCCATTTCCACAACCGTTGTTCCACCACCTGTTATGACAAACATGCCATCCTCAATCAGCGAAACTGCTTTTTCTGCAATCAATTTCTTACTGGTAACATTATACACGTCGGATCGGAGATAAAAGCTGTTGAAAGATTTTGATAAAGCACCACCATGTACTTTGATAACTTTGCCGCTTTCTGCCAGTTCATTCAGGTCTCTGCGAATGGTATCTTCTGACACATTGATCGAACTGCTCAGATCAGCTGAGAGAACACTGTTATGCAGACTTACCTGATGTAGAATATAGGCCTGGCGTTCTTTTTTTAGCATAAGGCATAGTTAGTTCCGGGATTAAAAATGCAGAATTATTTTTTAAAAACCAACAAAAAGCTGCAAATTGTCGCAATAATGACATGTCAAATCAACAAAAAGCTGCAAAAATGAACAAAACATTAGACAAAATTTGCGGAATTGGCAATAAAACAAGCAGGTTGATCATTGGGTTGATGAGCGGGACCTCTCTGGATGGTCTGGATATTGCCGTTTGTAAGATAAGCGGTGATGGGATGCAGACCGGTATCGAGCTGGTAGCATTCACCACCATTCCCTATGACCCTTTTTTTAAAGAACAAATCCGTTCGGTTTTTTCAAAAAGGGAAGTGGATCTGGAGAAAGTCTGTCTTCTAAACGGCTGGGTTGCCAAAGAGCAGGGTAAGATGATCCTGGATGCGCTCAAACAATGGAATCTGCATCCTGACCAGATAGATCTCCTGGCCAGTCACGGCCAAACCATCTACCATGCCCCCAAACATCTTCACCCCGATGATGTTTTTGGAAATGGAACGCTGCAAATCGGCGACGGTGACCAACTGGCGGTAACCACCGGAATTATCACCATCAGCGATTTCAGGCAAAAACACATCGCTGCAGGGGGTGAAGGAGCTCCGCTGGCTGTGTACGGAGATTATTTCATTTTCAGCAAGAAAGGGGAAAACCGGATCATGCTGAATATCGGGGGGATTGCCAATTTTACCTTTTTGCCGGGGGATCTTGACCCAAGCCGGATCTTTAGTACCGACACAGGGCCCGGAAACACCCTGATGGATGCCTTTGCGCAAAAATATTTTCAGCAATCCTATGACAAGGATGCCGCCATTGCCCAAAAAGGTAAGGTACTGGAACCCCTGCTTGCCGTTTTATTGGATCATCCGTTTTTTCAGAATGGATTCCCCAAAACCACCGGACCAGAATTGTTTCATCTGGAATATTTGAAAGCCGCTCAGCAAAGATCAGGTCTGATGGATTGCGCCCCGGAAGATATCATGGCTACCCTGAACCGGTTCAGCGCGGTAACCATCGTGGAGGCCATGAAAAAAACGTTAGAGAAAGACATAGATTACACAGTATATACCAGCGGGGGAGGCATGCATAACCCACTGCTCATGCAGCAGATTCAGAACCTGTTACCCGGGTATACCTTTCACACAACCGATCAGCTGGCCATCCATCCGGATGCAAAAGAAGCAGTATTATTCGCCATA
>JAGWTX010000473.1 GCA_028875955.1 Bacteroidota bacterium
TATTATCCTGATTCTACACTGGTGCCGCAAAACGGTCCATCCATTGTATGGTCCAATGGGGATACCGGTTCTGTCATTACTGTCAAACCCCTACAAACCACCCGTTATAAGGTATCGAGAATACAGGGCAGCCTTTATTGCCAGGACAGTATTTTACTATCGGTGGTTCCTATGCAAACCCAACTTTCGAAACTGGTTACCGCCTGCAGTGATACGGTGCAGTTGGATGCAGGTCCGGGTTTTGACAGATATACCTGGAGCAC
Source organism: Bacteroidota bacterium (assembly GCA_028875955.1). GTDB lineage: Bacteria > Bacteroidota > Bacteroidia > Chitinophagales > Chitinophagaceae > Sediminibacterium. Next base: position 264 of record JAGWTX010000473.1, read on the forward strand.
GGGAGATACCACACAAACCCTGCGGGTAAAACAGAACGGACTATATACGGTTTCGGTTCAGAAAAATCTGTGTACCCTGCAGGATACAACACAGGTTAGTCTTGCGACACCGGTATTGCCATTTCAGCTGGGGGTTTTAAAAGACTCTATCTGCGCAGGCGAATATGATTCATTGTTTATCATACAACCTCAAACAGGTATTCAATATAACTGGGTGCTGAAGGGGTCTCCTGCAATCCTTCATACCGGAATATTTTATACCCCCGCAAACCCATCCGGTAATCCCGTATATACCGTGAATGGGGTGAGTAACCCCGCCATCTGTCCGGCAGCAACCGCCTCTGTTTCGATAATAGTAAGAACACAGTTACCCCAACCTGTACTGCACCTGGATTCTGCAGGTTTGTATTCACTTGCCTTTCATTGGGACCCCGTACCGGGTGCCACCGGTTATCTGGTAAGTGTTGACAGCGGCAGAACGTATCAAACACCCCAGTCAGGGCCATCCGGGTTCACGCATACAATCAGTAGTTTGCAACCAAATGAAAAAAGAGCGCTTCAGGTAAAAGCTACGGGTAATTATGCCTGTCAGGAAAGTGAAGCATCCATCATCGATGCCACCACTAAAAATCCGTTTGGGGATGGCATTTATGTACCCAATGCATTTACACCCAATGGTGACGGTGTAAATGACTTATTCAGGGTATATGGAACTGCTTTTGCAAAAACCAGGATCCGGATATTTAATCAGTGGGGTCAATTATTGTATACCACTACGGATCTGACAAAGGGATGGGATGGCAATTATCAGGGTAAACCGCAACCCGGTGGGTTATACACTTACGCGCTGGATGCGGAAATGCAGGATGGAAAAATATTTACCAAGGGGGGAAGTTTTCAATTAATCAGATAAGCTTATGAGAAAAAGATGCTGGATAGGATTGATGGGATTGCTGCTTACATCGGCTGCCGCCAATGCACAGGTGGATCCGCATTTTACCCAGTATTATGCCTACCCGCAATGGTTGAATCCTGCCTTTACCGGTTTGATAGATGGGAATTTTCGTGTAACGGCTAATTACCGAAGCCAGTTACCCGGTTTGTATGCACCCATGCAAACACAGGCCATCAGTGCCGAATGGGTGTTACCCAAAAATTTCAGTATCGGAGCTACCGCTTTTAAACAATCCTCTGCTGATGCGGGCTATCAATATATCAACAGCTATTTTTCACTGGGTTATCAGATTCATCTGACAAATTACCAGGTATTGAGCAGTGGGTTTCAAATAGGCGTGCTCAACAGGAAAATCGATCCCGGAAAGTTGCAGTTCGGGAACCAGTATAATCCCGTAATTGGCTATGACCCTTCTCTTCCTGCCAATGAAGTGCTCTTATACCAATCTGCCACTTCGCTTGATGGCAGCCTGGGCCTTTTATATTTTGACGGTGATCCCAATAAAAAATGGAACCCCTATCTGGGTATCAGTATCTACCATCCGAATGCACCGGCAAATCGTTTTTTATCCGGTGCCGATTCCAGTAAGATCCCGCTGCGGTATTCTTTTCAGGGAGGGATCCGTTTTGCTGCCGGAAACCGGGTGAGCCTGATTCCACATGTCTTGTACCAGCAGCAGGGAAAAGCAGATGAGTTGGTTACGGGATTGGTTTGTAACTATTTACTGGAAACCGGAAAAGAACTGATCCTGGGTGGCACTTATCGATTGGGTGATGCGATCGCTCCCAATATCGGAATTCACCTGAATGGACTTACCATCGGATTCAGTTACGACATCAACACTTCTCAGCTCAAAACGGCTTCCTCTTCCAATGGAGGCTATGAAATATCCATCAGTTTTACCGGCCAGAAAAAATTACCCGATACCCGTTTCATATGCCCAAGACTGTAAATAAAAAATATAGGATCCTGCTGGCCGGAATGTTATCGGGCCTGCTGATATTTCCGGTACTGTCTGTGCAATCGCAAAGTACCGGGAGACTGGCAAAGAATGCGGCAAAGGCTTTCAGGCTGGCGGATTATTATACTGCCGCTAAATACTATGCTGCGATTATCTATGATAGCCCGCTGGTAGTACCATCCCAAAAAACGGTTTATCCTTTTCAGCCTTCGGGAAGACTGGTAAAACGAAAGATCCGATCTTCCAGAAGATTGAATTATTTATACCATCTGGCGGAAGCTTATCGGTTATCCTATCATCCCCTGGAAGCCATACAACCCTTTGAACAATTACTGGCATATCCCAATCAGCCATATCCTGCTGCGACAGTATCCTATGGAAAGGTCTTACTGTCTGCTGATCAACCTGCCAAATCAATTTCGGTTTTACAGCAATACCTGAAATCCCATAACCAGAAGGATTCCCTTTCCCTGATAGCCCGGCAAACGATTGCCAATGCAGCATGGTACCAGCAGCAAA
>JAGWTX010000474.1 GCA_028875955.1 Bacteroidota bacterium
ATGCCGCAGTTTCTGAACCAGCGGTATAATAGCACGGTGGCCATGATCATGGCGGTGTTCTGGTTATTGTTATATGTGATCGTTAATCTGACTTCTATTTTATTCCTGGGTGCATTGGCCATCCATGCCATTTCCGGATTACCCCTCTATTTGTGTATGATCTTCCTCGCCGGATTTGCCATGATTATCACATTGGGAGGTATGAAAGTTATTGGTTACACAGATGTGATCCAGGTGTTCTTCCTGATCGTGGGCGGATTGGCAACCACCTATCTTGCCCTGAGCATGGTTTCAGATAAGTTTGGTGGCAGCGGTGTATTAGACGGACTAAAAATGCTCTCCGCCAAAGCCAATGATCATTTCCACATGATCCTGAAAAAAGACAACCCGAATTTTATCAGTCTGCCTGGATTAACGGTTTTATTAGGGGGTATGTGGATTGTGAATCTTAATTACTGGGGTTGTAACCAATACATCACCCAACGGGCCCTGGGCGCGGATCTGAAAACGGCCAGAAGCGGTATCCTGTTTGCGGCATTCTTAAAACTGTTGATGCCCGTCATTGTGGTATTGCCGGGTATTGCAGCCTATGTATTATACCAAAACGGCAGTTTTCACAGCGAAATGATGTTGAACGGGGAAATTGCGCAAGACAATGCCTATCCTACGATGTTGAACCTGCTGGGACCCGGTTTAAAGGGTCTGGCATTTGCCGCCCTTACGGCAGCCGTTGTTGCCTCCCTGGCTGGTAAGGCCAATAGTATCGCCACCATTTTTACCCTGGATATTTATAAAAAGAAAATCAGACCCGATGCCAGTGAAAAACAGATGGTTTGGGTTGGAAAGCTTGCAGTTTTGTTTGCTCTGATCATAGGGGTAGTCATTGCCCCTTTCCTGGGGATCGATAAAAAAGGCGGCTTCGAATTTATCCAGGAATATACCGGCTTTGTATCACCGGGTATCTTTGCGATGTTTATCCTGGGATTCTTCTGGAAAAAGACAACTTCCAATGCAGCATTGTTTGCAACGGTGGGCGGATTCTTTTTCTCCATTGTTTTCAAGTTCCTGCCCCAGGTGATGAACATGAATTTCCTGGAACCCATGGGTTTTGCGGTGAAAGATGCAACAGGGGTTTACCAGATACCTTTTCTCGACAGGATGGGATTTGTTTTCGTGATCTGCATTATCGGAATGTATTTCATCAGCCTATTTGAAAACAAAAGGGGTGTAAAACCCAATGGCCTGGAAGTAGATAAGAGTATGTTTAAACTCAGTCCCGGTTTTACCGTGGGTGTATTGATTGTCTGTGGTATCCTTACCGCACTGTATACACTCTTCTGGTAAACGTTTCCGCCATCGATTTCGCAGATTTTGTTTTAACAGATCTGCGGAATCTCTGGTAATACTTTTAGGTTTGTCAAATTTATCTCTGCGTTAACGCAGCGTTCTCTCTGACTCTGCGGTGATTATTCTCCGCAAAGCCGCAGCGACAATGCGTTTCGCAGATTTTTTAAATCATGTAAACAGAAGCATATGGCAATGGAACATACCATGCGTTGGTACGGACCGGAAGACCCGGTTGATTTATGGGATATAAGGCAATCCGGTTGCACAGGGGTTGTAAGCGCCCTGCACCAGATACCGGTGGGAGAGATCTGGACTGTGGAAGAGATCAATCGTCGCAAAGCCATGATCGAAGCAGCAGGTCTCAGCTGGACGGTTATCGAAAGCTTGCCGGTGCACGAAGACATCAAAAGACAATACGGTAATTTTCAGGAATGGATCGAAAAATATAAAGTGAGTCTGCACAATGTGGCAGCCTGTGGTCTGAAGGTCGTTACCTATAATTTCATGCCGATCCTCGACTGGGTACGGACAGATGTGGCATATGAAATGGCGGATAAAAGCCGCGCTTTATATTTCGAGAAAGCAGCTTTTATTGCCTTTGATCTTTTTTTATTGAATCGCCCGGGAGCAGAAAAGGATTATACACCTGAAGAAGTGGAAAGAGGGAAACAGAAACTGGCTTCGATGTCCCAGGAAGAGAAGGACCTGTTGTGTAAAAATACCCTGCTGGGTTTACCCGGCAGCCGCGAACAGTTTACACCCGAGCAGATTTTTGAAGCTTTGAAAAAATACGAAGGCATCGATCGGGCAAAACTGAAAGAACATTTGTTTTATTTCCTGCAACAAGTGGTTCCGGTTGCGGAATCCCTGGGTTTGAAAATGGCCATCCATCCGGATGATCCCCCTTATTCTGTTCTGGGATTGCCCAGGATCATGAGCACCGAAGAAGATGCCAATGACCTTCGCAGAGCGGTTCCTTCCCCCGCCAACGGATTTTGTTTTTGCACCGGTTCCTTTGGTGTGCGGCCCGATAATGATTTGCCCGGTATGGTAAAACGATTGGGCGATTACATACACTTTCTTCATCTCAGAAGTACCAAGAGAGACAACGAAGGAAATTTCTATGAAGCCGACCACCTGACCGGTGATGTGGATATGTATGCCGTGGTAAAAGAAATCGTTCGTGTGCAGAAACGCAGAAATATTTCAATACCCATGCGCCCGGATCACGGTCACCAGATGCTGGATGATCTGAAAAAATCCGGGGCCTATCCCGGTTATACAGCCATCGGCCGTTTGCGCGGACTGGCGGAACTGAGGGGATTGGAATTGGGTATAGAGAGGAGTT
>JAGWTX010000475.1 GCA_028875955.1 Bacteroidota bacterium
TACCCAGTGCATAGGGCGGGCCTGCAAAAATAAAATCGAAACGATCTGTACAGGTCTTTAAAAATGTGAATACATCCAGCTTCATCACTTTGGCATTGGCCGCACCCAGCATATCCATGTTTTTTTTGATAAACGCATACATGGCCGGATCCTTTTCTATCAGGGTGAGATCAGCAGCGCCGCGGGAAGCCAGTTCATAACTGATACAACCGGTTCCGCCAAACAGATCCAGAGTTTTCGCATCCTGAAAATCCATTCTGTTCTGAAGGATGTTGAACAGGCCTTCCTTTGCGATATCGGTAGTGGGTCTGGTATGCGGCATATTGGTCGGGGGATTGATCCTTCTCCCTCCCCATTTACCGGAAATGATTCTCATACAGCCAGTTTGTAAAAAGAATTGAAATAATAGGCCGGATAAGAACCGGCCAGTTTCAGGATACCATCCGGCTTGGTTTCATCAAATGTGATCAAACCGAATAGGCCCTGTAATTGCTGGTGCAGCAGGTTGCCATTGTCAAAAATACCGCTGATTTCAAGATGCGACAAAGCAATCGTAAAGGAAAACTGGTTGATACAATGGATCAGGTGATACAATAGGTCTTCATCGGCCGTGAAGGAAAAACTCTGAATCAGCTGGAGCCGGTTCTCCTTGATCACGGCCAGGATACAATGCTTACTGTAAAACTGGATCCGCATAAAATGCTCCGACAGGTCCTGTCTGTTGAGAAGGTCTTCCAGGATTCGGGTATAGATGTGGTGGCTTTTGTACAAAACAAACTGACGGCATAATTGCTCATGGATCGTTTTCCGGATCCGGTACGCATTCACCAGATGCGTATCGCTGAGCAGGATCGAATCGAATTTATAATCCACTTTATCAGCACTTCCGTAAACCAGTGAGAGATAATCCTCCGCCGAAGCGGCTGTAAAAGATTTTTCCGGAAGGATGAGTGCTTCTGGGAAATTAAAATGACAATGAACCTCCCGGTAGGTTTGGTTCATAAACTTTGACTCCAGCTTCAGCTGGAAGAAAACATCACTCCAGTCAACAGAATCCTCGTTGATATGAAAAAGCTCAAAACCCTCTATTTTTCCCGTATGCATGCTTTTGTGCATACAGACCAGATCGGTCTGACCGATTTCCAGAATCAGCATATCGGCCTCGTTTTCTGGCACATTAACCGGGTCTGCATAATAACTGATCGTCTTTTGGGTCATGGGCTCGAATTACACTGCAATGATATAAAAAAACACCCGGCTTGAAAAGGCTTACGGGAAAACTGCAAAATAGTAGCTTTGCGCCACATTATGGGAAAGGGTACCAGAGAAATCAATCTTCAGGTTACGATCAGTAATCGGCATATACTGGGTATTGCCCTTCCCATTACGGCTGCCATCATTGTTCCACAGATCAATTTTATCACCAATAATATTTTTTTAGGCGGTCTGGGTTTGGAAGCCCTTGCACTGGCCGGGATAACCGGTGTATACTACCTGATCTTTGCGGTGGTGGGGCACGGGCTCAATAATGGCCTGCAGGCATTGATCTCGCGGAGAGCCGGTGAAAACCGGATTGATGCGATCGGGAGCCTGTTTTCGCAGGGTATCCGGATCTCACTGGTCCTGGCAATCCTGGGTATGCTGGTGACCTGGCTGATCGCTCCAACGATACTGAACTGGTCGATGCATGACAAAGCTAGTGTACAGATCTGTGTGCGTTTTTTAAATATCCGGATTATCGGATTGCCCCTTCTGTATGTTTACCAAATGCGCAATGCATTGTTGGTGGGAACCAACCAGAGCAAATACCTGATTATCGGAACGGCCACGGAAGCCATCACCAATATCTTCTTTGACTATACGCTGATCTATGGAAAATGGGGGTTCCCGCAATTGGGTTTCGATGGTGCCGCTTATTCCTCCATCCTATCCGAATTTTTTGGGCTTTTTGTGATCTTTCTGGTGATCCGGCTGAATGGGATTGCTGAGAAACTGCAACTGTTTAAGAACTGGGCCTATGATAAAGTCAATATCAGGCTGATCCTGGTGCAATCCTATCCGCTGATCCTGCAACATGTCATGAGTATCATCAGCTGGACCTTTTTTTATATCCTGATTGAACACCATGGTGAACGGGATCTGGCCATTTCCAATACCATGCGCAATATATTTGGCTTTTTTGGCTGTTTTACCTGGGCATTTGCGGCAACCGCCAATACGATGGTGAGTAATGTGATCGGACAAAACCGGCCGGAAGATGTAAAAAGACTGATCAAACGGATCATGCGATGGAGTGTGGGGTTTGCCTTTATCGTGTTTTGTTTTCTGAATCTGTTTCCCAAAACCTATTTATCCATTTATGGCCAGGGGGATGATTTTATCAATGCCGCCATACCTGTGATCCGGATTGTGTCTTCCGCACTGGTGCTGATGTCTGTTTCTGTCGTGTGGATGAATGCGGTTACGGGCACCGGTAATTCCAAAATGAATTTGTTCACGGAAGTAACGGCCATCAGCCTGTATTGCATCTATGTATATGTGGTGCTGGAAAAATTAAACCTGCCGATTGTATGGGGCTGGGCCAGTGAATGGATCTACTGGTCAACCATCCTGATCCCCTCCTACTGGTATATGCACAGCGGTAAATGGGTTCATAAGAAAATCTAAGCATACCTGCACAGAAACCGCCCTC
>JAGWTX010000476.1 GCA_028875955.1 Bacteroidota bacterium
CCACCTGCCCTTACCATGTTGATATCCGAATGATTGATCTCCAGCGCTTCCGCAATTTTCAAAGCTGTGCCGGAAGGACCTTCCTTTTGTTTGAAATGTTCTTCAATGATCTCGATATCCACCCAGGGTGCGATCTTTTTCAAAAATTTGGCGGCAAACAATAGGTAGTTTACACCCAGCGTAATATTGGGCGACCAGAAGACTGTTGTTTTTTTTGAGAGTTCGGTCAGTAGATCGATCTCAGCCTGTCTGTAATGCGAAATCGCCGAAATGATCTTGATGTTTCTTTCTCCGGCAATGGCACCATAGGTATAAATCCCATCACTCGAAGAGAAGTCGATGATGCAATCTACCGGATGTGTGTCCAGTAATTCAGTTATGCCCATGGTGGCACTCGAATAGATGAGTCCGGGTTCTTTTGATTCAACACCTAAAAATTCGGGAACAGAGCGATGTTCGAGTAAATGACTTCTGCGTAACACCCACTCAAGGGCAAATTCCTGGTTTTGCAGTATCACGGAAGCGACTGCCTTACCTGTTTTGCCAAAACCCATCAAACCTATTTTCATATCGCAATGTTACGTTGGCTGCAGTAATGCAGTACGTATAAATATAGGTTTGTTTATTCCATTTTACAAGTTATCCAGTGTTTATGCGGGTTTTAGCGATTTTAATTTATGATTTCTAATCAATTTCTAATTTATTCCGTATGTGTGCCGTGCTATGAAACAGATGCTGGATGCAATTCATTTTGGAATTGCATAAATGCGGGCTTCAAATGGTTGCAACGATTTTTCTTCCTGCTTGTCATAATTATCTAACAGAAGGTTCGCGTTTTGCAAACGGATTCCGGAGGGCATATCAATGATATGGGATCTGAAATTGAGTACGACAAGAAGTTTTTTGCCGTTGAGTTCCCTTGTATAGATATAGAGGTCAGGATTCGTTTTTTCCAGAAGCTCGTATTTCCCATATACCAGAACCGGATGATTCTTTCTGAATGCCACCATTTTTCTGAAATAATTCAATACACTGCTGCTATCCTTTTCTTCCGCTGCTTCATTCAGATAAGTATAATTTTTATTCACCTGTATCCAGGGGGTTCCCGTTGTAAATCCGGCTTCAGCACTGCTATCCCATTGAAAGGGTGTCCGGCCATTATCCCTGCTGGAAAACTGTATCTGTTGCATAAACTTTTTCAGGTCGCCATGAATATTCTGCTGGTGTTTGTATTCATTCAGCAAAGGCATATCACGGTAATCGCTGATCTTTGTAAAACCTGCATTGGTCATCCCCAGCTCATCCCCATTGTAATAATAGGGCGTTCCCCGCATGGTCAGTAAGAATGTTGCGAGCATTTTGGAAGAGGGGGCCCGAAAAGCAGGACTGTCATTCCCAAAGCGGCTCACCAGTCTGGCCTGGTCATGATTGGCCAGGAAAATCGATAGCCAGCCTTTTTGTGCAAAAGCACTGTCCCAGCGGGAGAAGACTTCTTTCAGGTGCAACAGGCTATATCCTTCAGGTTTGGCAAGATCCACTCCATCAAAGGCATAGGCCATATTGAGTTCCTTCCTATCGGCATCCACCAGATCGTGTGCATCCTGCATCGAATTGCCGGCACCCTCAGCAACACTCATCAAAGGATATTTGCTAAAGACTTCCTGATACATTTCTTTCAGGTAATCATGAAGATGGGGGCCCATGGCATAATATTTCATGAACTCTTTTTCATACCCTTTGGGAAATACAGGGAAATTGGTGTCCTTGGCCGCAAACTGAAAGGCATCCAGCCTGAATCCATCCACCCCTTTGTCAGCCCAGAATTTCATGATCTGGTATACTTCCTTCCTGAGCTGGGGGTTTTCCCAGTTCAGGTCCGGTTGTTTTCTGGAGAAATAATGCAGGTAATAGGCGTTGGTGGCAGAGTCGTATTTCCAGGCATCATGATTGATATCAAAAAGGCTATACCGGGGTGGGGGTGTACCTCTTTCTGCATTCCACCAGTGATAATAGTTGCGATACGGGTTGGTTCTCGAACTACGGCTTTGTTTGAACCAATCATGTTCATCAGAACTGTGGTTCACTACCAGGTCCATCACCAGTTTGATGCCTCTTTCATGAAACCCTTTCAACAGGGCATCAAAATCCTGCATGGTTCCGAAATCTTTCATGATATTCCGGTAATCACTAACATCATAACCGTTATCGTCATTGGGAGAACTGTAAATGGGGTTTAACCAGACCACATCAATGCCGAGACTTTTGATATAATCCAGTTTGGAGAGGATCCCTTTCAAATCACCAATGCCATCCCCGTCACTATCCTTAAAGCTCCTCGGATAGATTTGATATACTACCGCTTCCTTCCACCATTGCCTGTCTGCAATACTGTCTGTGTGGTTGTCTGCAACGGTGGTGGTGGTATTCTTGCAGGAAGGGATGGACAGCAACATTCCTGAGAATAGCACAGTGGTTACAAGACGGGTAATGGTAGATTTCATAATTGACTGTTGAATGTGTAGGATTGTATCGGCAGGCCGGTATTTGTTATTTTTTTTGTACTGTTTTTTTCCGGTTCTTTTTTTCCAGGTTCTCATTTATCCTGAAACGGATCATTTTACTGACCAGTTTCACGGGAATGGGTTTGTCCAGGGGAAATTGTACCGTTCCCTTTGAATGGATATATTTTTC
>JAGWTX010000477.1 GCA_028875955.1 Bacteroidota bacterium
TACAATGCTTAGTGCAAAGATTTCAAAAAAAAAATACGCTTCATTATCAAGTATCATTCTGGCGGCTAACACTCTCGAATTTTTTTATTGTCTTTTCGGTTCCTTCTGGCTCATTCAGTGATTCTTGCAAGAATTAGCTGCCGATATATAAATAATCAAAATTTTTGTACCGCAACTTTACAGTTGCCTTTTTATCAGTTACGAACCTTTCGAGGCTGGTGTTAACATCATCAGATAAAGAACCACAGTTTTTGATAAACGGGGTCACCTGAATCCGATGTAAAAAATAAATTTTCATTTATGGCACAGGTATTGCATTGATCAATAAAATTCAATTTAAAAAATCACCTATGAAAAAATTAATTCTCGTTCTGATTCCCTGTCTGGTAATCGGATTGATGTCATGTAACAAAAATTCCAGTGCCGGCGGCAACAGTTCCATGAGTGTGTATATGACCGATGGACCTGGCGCCTATGATAAATTGTATGTAGATGTTAAAGGCATCCAGGTGAAATCAAGCACGGATGCTTCTGAAAACGACTGGATAAGTCTGCCCTTAGCAAGACCGGGTATCTATAATTTGCTTGACTTGAAAAACGGAATTGACACCCTGATGGGAACTTTGCAATTGCCTTCCGGGCATATCAGCCAGCTGAGGTTGATTTTGGGATTGAATAACAGTGTTGTCATAAACGGAGTTTCGTATCCGTTAACAACCCCTTCCGCTCAGCAATCAGGACTGAAACTCTCTATCAATGCCGATCTGCTGGCTGGTATCGATTATAAAATCTGGATAGACTTTGATGCAGCCAGATCTGTTGTTCAAACAGGTAACGGATCCTATATACTGAAGCCCGTGATCAGAACCTTCACCGCTGCGGAAACAGGAGCTATTGCCGGTTTTGTATTGCCTGTGAATGCCATGGGTTGGGTGTATGCAATCGCAAACGTTTCAGATACCCTTACTTCAACTCCCGCCAATCAGTTAACCGGTGCCTTCCTGCTTAGAGGTATTCCTTCTGCCAGTTATAAAGTTGCCTTTCATGCAACAGCAGGAACTTACAAAGACACCGTTTATAACAACATAACCGTAACCAATGGAGCCGTCAGCAATGTGGGTATGGTAACCTTACGTTAATTTTATTTCCCCTTATAAAAGTTGAAGGCAGATGCCTTCAACTTTTTTTTGTCCTTTTTTGAATCACCGTATGCTGCTTGGAGCCCATGTCCAGGTATCATTTTAAATGAACAGCATCCGCGGTTTTTCCAAATTCAGTTACATTTGCGGCAATGGGACAAAAAAAACTCATCCGTTTCGAAGCCATCAAACATTTTTCCAATGTGCTGGAATACCCGCAGGATATGCCGGGTAAATGGGCTGATTTTTTTAAAAATAATCACCCTATCACACTGGAGCTTGCCTGTGGCAAGGGGGAATATGCTGTTGGATTGGGCAGGATGTATCCTGAGCGGAATTTTATCGGTATCGATATCAAAGGCAACCGCATCTGGCGGGGTGCCAAAACCGCCCTGGATGAGGGTTTACCCAATGTTGGATTTATCCGGTCGCACATTGATAAAGTGACCGATTACTTCAAACCCGGAGAAGTGTCCGAGATCTGGATCACATTCCCCGACCCCCAGTTAAGAGGTTCCCGTGCCAAGAAAAGACTGACCCATCCTCGTTTTCTCCGTCTTTACCAACAGATTCTCCGGAAAGAAGGCCTGGTGCATCTGAAAACGGATAGCCCGGATTTGTATCAATTTACCCTTGCGGTTGTCAACTTATTTGAACTCCCCTTGTTAGCATATACGGATCAGGTATATGCACAGGCCGAGGTAAAACCCGAACTCATGATCAAAACCCATTATGAGAGCCTGGATATCGCCAACAGCAACAAAGTGCATTATATCTGTTTTCAGTTAACCCCCGAGTTACCCAGAGAAAAAGACGAACAATTAAAACAGTTACTCAATGAGCCAGATATTGAAGGAGGGGATTGATTTTTACTATGATGCCTCCGGCTATATGGTACTGACCGAAAAATACCATCTGGACAAGGGTCATTGTTGCGGGCATGGCTGCCGGCACTGCCCTTATCAATACGAATCCGTACCCGAACCCCGCCGTTCCCAGTTACTCGAACAAAAAGAAACCGCTTCCCTACCGAATCAGTAATTTGCCGGCACAAACCCTACTCCTTTGGCAGCTAAAAAAAAATCGGAAACTATCCATACCGTCTTACCCAGCGGTAAAAAGGAATCGCATTCGTTTTTTGAACAGGTTCACGAAGTGGCCAGATTGATCCCAAGGGGCAGAGTGACTTCCTATGGTGCCATTGCGGCTTTCCTGGGCACCAAAATGAGCGCCCGTATGGTTGGCTGGGCAATGAATGCCGCGCACGGTGACCGCAGCATTCCTGCACACAGGGTCGTTAACAGAAACGGGATGCTGTCCGGAAAAATGCATTTCAGCACCCCAACCCGTATGGAGGAATTACTGAAAAAAGAAAAAATAAAGGTGGTAGACGACCAGGTCGTTGATTTTAAAAAACATTTCTGGGATCCGGTTCTGGAACTGGATATCTGATGAATCCGCAATAGGCAACCGGTTTTCTCGCTCAGAGATAGATCAATCGATGTTAATCCCGATTCCTAAACATAATAAGGGCTGATCAGGAGATAGACAA
>JAGWTX010000478.1 GCA_028875955.1 Bacteroidota bacterium
GATGCTGGTCCACCCACCACTGGTTAAAATTCCTGTCAACCAGCCGGAAATAGGGCAGGGGAAAAAAGTACCAGCGTTCTTTCAGATCCACCCGGATATTTACCACATTGCCCATTTTTGAGGCCACGGATACCGTGACATCCACAAAAAGCAGGGTATTCATGACCTGCTCCCTGGCTTTTTCCAGTTCTTCGGGAAGTTTACCCTGTATCAATTTACTGCCTTTGTGGAAGGGGAGTTCGCGTCTTACAATAAACCCTTTGGTGCGTCTGTTCCCGTATAAAGTAATATCACCGATGATGATGGGTAACTGATCATGCATGATACTGTCGGACAGACTAAAACCGGAAGGTTCAGCTACCTGGGTGGTATCCTGTGAAAAGGACCTGATCGGGATCAAAAAAAACAGCCACACTAAAACCCGCAGTATCCTCATCGTATGCATTTCGGTTGTCAAATAGGCGGTAAAAATAGGGGATTGTACCAGGAAGTGAGCGAAACCCGCAGGGGGCCGATACCGGTTACATATTCAGGTAAGAGATCAGGTGATCATAATTTGCCTTGAGTTCATTGGCATAGCTTTCCTCCCCGAAATAATATTTGACCAGGTATTCGTATCGCTGAAAAGTGGCCACGATATCTGAAATCTCTATCCGGTTTATCTTCAGTGTAACGATCATGATACCGGTTTCGGGTTCTGTGAAGGTATTCAGCTGGGTGATATAGGCATCATTGGTTTCCACCAGGCGGCTGATCTCTCCGAAGGAGAAATTCCTTTTACTGATCTCGAGTACAATGATGCCGCCCCGGGTATCATTACCCAGATAAACCGAAAGGGTCCGCATCAGTTCCCGGGCGGGGATGACACCGGTGAGTTCGGTCTGTTCATTCACCACCGGCAGCAGTGAAAGTTCATGATCGGCTATTAATTTCAGGGCAGCCAGAAAATATTCCTCTCCCTTGACCGATACGGGTAAGAGCTCCGCTTCCAACGAGGCCAGGAGATTGTTTTCATCCGCATCCAGCAGATCGTCTTTGCTGATGATGCCTGCATATTTTTCAGCACTCAGAACGGGGAGATGAAAAACATCATATTCATCCATCAGCTGTAAGGCAAGCGATACCTTGTCAAACAGGTTGACGGCAGGAAATCCGGTATTGATGAGTTGTGCTGCAAGCATGGAATGTTTTCTTGGTATGCGCTGACAACTAAGCCAGGGATGCCGGCTGAAGTGTCAGCTTGGTTAAGAATCCTTCCAGGATTCTGTTGAATTCATCAGGTACTTCCATCATCGGTGCATGACCACATTTATCTACAAAATGCAATTCACTGTTCGGAATCAGGCGGTTAAATTCACGACCCACAAAGGGCGGTGTGATGGTATCATTGTTACCCCAGATCAGGCAGGTAGGTTGTTTGATCTGGTTGAGTTCTTCGCCCAGGTTGTTACGGATGGCACTTTTTGCCAGGGCTATGATCTTGATGACTTTTAACCGGTTATTGGTGATCTCAAACACCTCATCCACCAATTCCTTGGTAGCGGTAGCGGGATCATAAAAAGTAACCTGTGTTTTCTTTTTGATGTATTCGTAATCTCCGCGTTTGGGATAACTGTCGCCCATCCCGTTTTCAAAAAGACCGCTGCTCCCGGTAAGGATCAGTGATTTGATTTTTTCAGGATGCTTCAGGATATGCACCAACGCCACATGCCCGCCCAGGGAATTCCCCAGCAGATGGATTTGCTGGTAACCCCGCATTTCAATAAATTTCTGTACGTGTTTTTCAAGACCGCCCACAGAGGTATGAAAGATATCCAGGTCAAACAAGGGCAGGATGGGAACCACTACCCGGTAGCTTTTCCGAAAATATTCCACCAGATCCGCAAAGTTGCTCATGGCGCCAAATAAACCATGTAACAGCAATAATGTTTCCCCTTCTCCTTCTTCGATAAACTTAAACTTATCCTGTTGTTTGATCTCGTAATTCATTGTCAGATTCTTATGCAAGCTTTAATTAGGATAATTACAAATAAAAGCAAATTCGCTCAAATCCGAATCAAACGGTACCTGCATCGGGTTAAGATTAAGATAACATACGCTAAATTACTGATTTTAAGGCAAAAACACATAGCAAACACGGCCCGGTCTGAACAGTCATTCCTGTTTTCTCAGAGAGAACCGAAGAAATGCGTAAGATCTTCAAACATTCCTTTACAAAAAGGTATCACAACGGCCACGGCATTTACCGCCCTGGGCCCCCAGGGCTGGATAAAAGTGTAGGTATGCGAATCAGCAAAGGTTGCGGGTTTCAGCCAGTTCATCTGCCCGGCATAAAAAAGGATCACACTGAACAGGGTTGTATACAAAGCGGCATACAACAGGATACCTGCTATCTTATTCAGCCAGCCCATCAAAACCAGATCCAGTGCCGATTGGATAAACAACGCACCCAGTCTTACCAGCAGGATCACACCCACCATGACCAGTACAAAAGAAAGAAACGGAAGCCAGGACAGCGAGATATGGGTATTGTTTTGTAACCAACCTGCCACCAGCGTGGATAATTTCATGGCGGCAACAATCCCGATCACGATGCCCAGAAAAGAAAAAACCGCTACGACAAATCCTTTGCGATAGCCCTTTACGAGGGCAAAAATCATCAGAAAAATAAAAATGGCATCAATCACCAT
>JAGWTX010000479.1 GCA_028875955.1 Bacteroidota bacterium
TTACCTATGGCCCCCTGCTTGGATTATTCACTTTCGGGATCCTGACCAAAAGAAATGTAGCAGACAAACTGGTTCCCTATATCTGTGTCGCATCGCCCGTCATCTGTTTTATCCTGGATAAATTTCAAAAAGAAATTTTCGGATCATTTGAACTGGGTCTGGAACTTCTCATCATCAACGGACTGATCACTTTTATCGGATTATGGATGGTTTCCAAACCCGCAGAACAACAGAAAGCAAAAGCCTGATGTAAAAAATATCGTTAACACAATCCAGGGAAAACGGCCCTGAAACCAACCCCAAACTCCAAACCCCAAACTCCAAACCCCACCCCCTCTCATGCTTCCCATCCATCCGCTTGCAGATGCTTATGCAGACCGGTTCACTTCTCCGGAGGACGCCTTACTGGAAGAGATCAACCGGGAAACCATGGCCCATCATCCGAAAGCCCATATGCTCAGCGGGCATGTCCAGGGGAAATTTTTATCGTTTTTTAGTACTATCCTGCAACCATTTTACGTTCTGGAGATAGGAACTTTTACAGGGTATAGCGCCCTATGCCTGTCTGAGGGGCTGAGAACCGGAGGGGAATTGCATACCATTGAATTGCGGGAAGAGGATGCGGCCAACGCAAGAGCAAATTTTAGCAAATCTGAAAAGAATAAGCAAATACATTTGCACCTCGGCAATGCAAAACAGATCCTGCCGGATCTGAAGCATAGCTGGGACCTGGTCTTTATCGATGCCGATAAGACAGCCTATATCGATTATTATGAAATGGTCCTTCCCCAATTGAGACCGGGGGGATGGATCCTGGCGGACAATGTTCTTTTCCATGGAGAAGTCCTGGAGGAAACCATTTCCGGTAAAAATGCCAAAGCGATACAGGCTTTTAATGAACATGTTCAAAACGATCCCAGGACTGAACAACTATTACTAACCATCAGGGATGGATTACTGATGATTCAAAAGAAAGGATGATGAAGAAACTGGTTTTATTTTTCACCCTGTTCTCCTGTTTTTTCGCACAGGCGCAAAAATCGGCAACAGAAGCCTATATCCAGCAATACCGGGAACTCGCCATTGAAGAAATGATGCGTACCGGCGTACCGGCGGCCATCACATTAGCCCAGGGTATTCTTGAATCGCAATCCGGGCAAAGCGACCTGGCCAGAAATGCACATAATCATTTTGGCATCAAATGCAAAACCGAATGGACGGGCCCGAAAACCTATCATGATGATGATGAGAAGGGAGAGTGTTTCCGGGTGTATGCCAGTGCATTGGAATCCTATAAGGATCATTCGGATTTCTTAAAAACCCGTCCCAACTATGCATTTCTTTTCCAACTGGACCCCGCAGATTATGAAGGCTGGGCGAAGGGTTTAAAAAAAGCGGGGTATGCGACCAGTCCTACCTACCCGCAACGCCTCCTGCACCTGATACAGGATTATCATTTGCAGGATGCCACACTCGATGCACTTGCTAGGATACGATCGCACCAGCCCCTTCCCGATCTGACCATCCAGGAACCGCTACCCACCAATCCGGCAACAGAAACAGAAACACTGACTGCCGATGTTGAACCTGCCCATAAATCCGAAACGAGCACACCGGATACAACAGCAAGCGTTTCCACACAAGATTTACCGGTTCAAAAAGAAACCTTAACTGCAAAAAAAGAAGCGCCCAACAATACCTATCGATATCCCACCGGTGTTTTTACCATTAATCACCTGAAAGTAGTCTATGCCAGTGCCGGTACTTCCCTGTTATCACTGGCCATGCAATATGAGATATCGCTCAGGAAACTGATCGATTTTAATGAGCTGCCCGAAATGGAACTGCTCGATAAAAACAGGTTGATTTTCCTGGAGAAAAAAATGAAAAAAGGCGCTTCGGATTTTCACCTGGTGACACCCGGTGAAACCCTGCCTGATATTGCGCAAATGGAAGGCATCCGGCTGGAAAACCTGTTGGCCTATAATCACCTGACCAGGGAATCAGCGCTTACCCAGGGTGAGAAATTACTGCTCCGGGAAGTTTCCGCCAGGGCTTCTTCGAGATAAGTTTCTTAATTTTCTTATTTTACAGTTCTACACCAAATTCCTGCCCATGCCAGAGATCACCATTCATGACAAGACATTTGTACCCTATCTGCCCGAGTCCCTGATTCTGGAAAAGATTGGGGAACTGGCAGAAAGGCTGAACAAGGATTATGCCGGAAAAAGGCCCTTGTTTATCGCCATACTCAATGGGTCGTTCATGTTTACAGCCGACCTGTTTAAAGCACTGACCATTGAAGCAGAAATCTGTTTTATCAAGCTGGCTTCCTATAAAGGCACCAAATCAACCGGCCAGGTGGTTACAGCCATCGGACTGGATATGGACATCAATGGAAGACATGTAGTGATCCTGGAAGACATCATAGATACTGGCAAGACCATGAACGAATTTCTGCCCCAACTTCGGCATCAGCAACCCGCTTCCTTAAAAATTGCCGTCCTTTTGCATAAACCGGAAGCCACCGTTTTTCCGGTCACCATTGACTATTGCTGTTTTTCCATCCCGAATAAATTTGTGTTGGGCTATGGACTGGATTATGACGGACTCGGCAGAAACATCCGCGAATTATACCAATTGAGCAACGAAGCCTAAAGTTCTGTAAATAATTTGCCGGCTGCTGGC
>JAGWTX010000480.1 GCA_028875955.1 Bacteroidota bacterium
GCTTTATTGTGTTTCATCCAAAAAAAGCCCTGAGCACATCCTCTGAATATATTGTATTTTTGCATCCCCAACTGTAACCCTGCTGTCCGGAAATGAACAGACAGATGCAGTGAGTGACACAACGGAAGCCGATGGGCAGGTGTCGCTGGTAACCAAAAAAAAATTTATGGCAAAACATACTGATCTGCGCAGAGAACAGGCATTGGAATACCATGCCAATGGCAGGCCGGGCAAGATCGAAGTGGTTCCCACCAAAGAAGCCAAAACCCAGCGGGATCTGTCCCTGGCATACAGTCCGGGTGTGGCCGAACCCTGCAAGGAAATTTTCAATAACATAGAAGATGTTTACAAATACACCGCAAAGGGAAACCTGGTTGGTGTGATCAGTAATGGTACTGCCGTACTCGGGCTGGGCGATATTGGTCCGGAAGCGAGTAAGCCTGTCATGGAAGGCAAGGGCGTATTATTCAAGATCTTTGCGGACATCGATGTGTTTGATATCGAGATCAATGAAAAGGATCCGGAGAAATTTGTCCAGATCGTAAAATCACTTGAGCCCACTTTCGGGGGGATTAACCTGGAAGATATCAAAGCACCCGAATGTTTTTATATTGAACAGGAGCTGAAGCGGCAGATGAATATTCCTGTGATGCATGATGACCAGCATGGAACCGCCATCATCAGCAGTGCCGCTTTGTTAAATGCACTGGAACTGCAAAAGAAAAAGATCGAGAAGGTGAAATTCGTGATCAATGGGGCCGGTGCGGCTGCCATGGCATGTATCCAGCTCTATGTTTCACTGGGTGCCAGATATGAAAATTTTATTCTGTTCGATAAGGATGGCGTCCTGCATCTGGAAAGAAAAGATCTGGGTGAGATCAGGGCAAAATTTGCGGTAAAGAAAAGCGACTGGACTTTGGAAAAAGCCATGAAAGATGCGGATGTGTTTTTAGGGCTGAGTGTGGGAGGAGTGGTTACACAGGAAATGGTAAAGTCGATGGCCAAGAACCCGATCGTATTTGCGATGGCGAATCCTGATCCGGAAATCACCTACGAAGAAGCCACTGCTGTACGGAAAGATATCATCATGGCAACCGGTAGAACGGATTATCCCAACCAGGTAAATAATGTATTGGGTTTCCCGTATATCTTCCGGGGTGCTTTGGATGTCAGGGCCACACAGATCAATGAAGCCATGAAACTTGCTGCAGTTAAGGCATTGGCGGATCTGGCCAAATCTCCGGTACCGGATATTGTGAATATGGCCTATAACCAGCAGAATATGTCTTTTGGTCCGGATTATATCATACCCAAACCACTGGACCCCCGTCTGTTATCCACCGTGGCACCTGCTGTTGCCCGCGCGGCAGTGGAAAGCGGTGTTGCACAAAAGAAAATTGCCAACTGGGATGCCTATACACTGGAATTGAATAAACGGCTGGGTCTGGATAATCAACTGATCCGCGTGATCGGCAACAAAGCGCGTCGTGATCCCAAACGATTGGTATTTGCAGAGGCTGATAACCTGAAGATCTTAAAAGCAGCCAGCATATTATATGATGATGGCATTGCCTATCCGATTTTATTGGGAGAGCCTGCCAAAATCAACCGTATAGCGGAAGAGAACAATATCGATATTTCTGACATACCTATCATTGATCCGCGTAGTGATGAAATGGAGCCCAAAAGGGAATTTTACGGTGAGCTTTTTTTCAAGAAACGGCACCGCAAGGGGATCAATAAATATGAAAGTCAGAAAATGATGAAGGACCGGAACTATTTCGGTTGTATGATGGTGGAAACGGGTGATGCGGATGCCATGCTTTCCGGGCTGACCAAAAATTATGCGGAAGCCATCCGTCCTGCGCTGCAGGTGATCGGTACAGAGGAGGGTGTGAAAAAGATCGCAGGGATGTATCTGCTGCTAACCAAAAAAGGTCCTTTGTTTTTAGCGGACACCACGGTTAATTTTAATCCGACAGCGGAACAGCTGGCAGATATTACCATGATGGTTGCCAAGGAAGTGAGGAATTTCAATCTCACACCCAGGATCGCCATGTTAAGCTATAGCAATTTTGGCAGCAGTGATTCGCCGGAAGCCAAACTGGTGGCAGAGGCAACCCGGATACTGAAACAACGCAACCCTTCCCTGGTCGTAGATGGGGAAATGCAGGGAAGTATGGCATTCAACAAGGAGATCCTGCGGGACAATTATCCCTTTAGTGACCTGGTGGATGAGGATGTGAATGTGCTGATGTTTCCCAACCTGACTTCCGGAAACGTAACCTACAACCTGTTGAAGGAAGTGGGTGGCGCTGACGCCATCGGGCCGATTTTATTGGGTCTTAAAAAACCGGTGCATGTACTCCAGTTGGGCAGTACGGTAAGGAGTATCATCAATATGGCATTGGTGGCAGTTGTGGATGCACAGTTAAAATGCAGGATCAATACGGATGAAGTGGTACAGAAAAGCACCTGGTGGAAAAGGCTGAAAAAGCGCAAAAAATAAAAATAGCGACCCAAAATGTGTGGGTAAGAAACCAATCCTGAAAAATTGCTTATCATTGATGGATCGTATTGCGGAATAACCAGCGATTCAATTTTAATTTTTTGTTCGTATGACTTTTTTCACCCATTTCGGAACCTATCTGCTGATGCTGAAAGGCATGTTCACCAAACCTGAAAA
>JAGWTX010000481.1 GCA_028875955.1 Bacteroidota bacterium
TCCGCAGGGATTGTATCCATCATCTGTCAGAATAACTATATTAGTAACCAAAGCGAATCCATTAAGCTAAATACCTCTTCCCATGAAAATAAAATCACTTTTGGTACTGGTCCCCTTTCTTTTACTGATACAGCCTGCCGCATTTTCACAGACCGGGGTGAGCCCGGTTTTACAGGAGAAGGATCTTTCCTGGAATACAACGGCAAAAGCCGGTTTTACCGAATTACAGATTCCAACCGGTGGCAGCCTGGTGCAGGGTTTTATCCTTACGCCCAATGGTTCAGAACCGCATCCCACACTATTATTATTACACGGCTATCCCGGTAATGAAAGAAACCTGGATCTGGCACAAGCCGTAAGGGCCCATGGCTGGAATGTGCTTTATTTTGATTATCGCGGGAGCTGGGGCAGCCAGGGAGTTTTTTCATTCCGCCATTGTGTGGAAGACGTAAAAAATGTGGTTGCGTTTTGTAAAGCAAATGCAGCCAGGTTTCACATCGATACCAACCGGATCGCACTGTTTGGTCACAGTATGGGCGGTTTTGTCTGTTTGCAATCCATTAAGGAAATACCCGGAGTTCAAAAAGGTTTTGCCCTTTCTACCTGGGACATCTATCAACAGGTTTCTCATGCGAATGCCAGTATGCTGGCGGCCATGGAAAAAGAAGCGGATGATTATTTTGTACTGAATAAACCATCCGGGAAAGCGCTCTTTGCAGCTGTAATGCAGGATCCGGATGAACATGAGCTAACAGCACACCCGGCCGGATTCAAACACAAACAGATCGTCATGCTGGATGAACATACCCGCAACAAAACACTGGCAGCATCCATCCAAAATACCGGACCCGATTATTTCTCCTATGAGGTTTGGAAAACGGATCATCCTTTTACCAATAAGAGAATTTCACTGATAAACAAAGTCCTTTCCTTTTTAGACAGATGATCCGCCATTATTGCGGCATATACTTATACACGAAATCACCAAACAAAGCTGCAACTGATTAACTTGCATCCTTGTAACCGGAATAAAAAAGGGAAGTAAGTATTATGCAGGATTATCTGAACGGGTTAAATGAGCAGCAGCGGGAAGCTGTATTACACATGAACGGGCCATTGATGATCGTGGCTGGTGCAGGAAGCGGTAAGACCAAAGTGTTGACCACCCGGATTGCCCACCTCATGAAAAATGGCGTGGATGCCTTCCATATCCTTGCACTGACTTTCACCAACAAGGCGGCTGCGGAAATGAAGGAGCGTGTGGAGAAAATTCTGGGCAATTCCGAAGCCAGGAATTTATACATTGGCACTTTTCACAGCGTTTTTGCAAGGATACTCCGGGGGGAAGCGCATCGTTTGGGCTATCCTTCCAACTTTACGATTTATGATACCGACGATAGCCGCTCCGTAATCAAGACGGTTATCAACGAATTGAACCTGGATGACAAGCATTACAAACCCAGTGTGGTGGGTAACCGGATCTCATCGGCAAAAAATGCGTTGGTAACCCCTGCAGAATATGCGGTGGACTATTATATTCAGCAGGAAGACATGCGGGCCAACCGGCCTGCCATCAGTCAGATCTATACTGCGTATGCAAACCGCTGTTTCAAGAACGGGGCTATGGATTTTGATGACCTGCTGCTGAAAATGTATGAGTTGCTAAAAACCTTCCCGGAAGTACTCCATAAATTCCAGCATAAGTTCAAATACATCCTGATTGACGAGTACCAGGATACCAATGCGGTTCAGTACCAGATCACCAAACTGCTGGCGGCTGCCAATGAGAATATCTGTGTGGTGGGTGATGACGCCCAGAGCATTTATAGTTTCCGCGGGGCAACCATAGAAAATATCCTTCAGTTCCAGAAAGACTATGATGATGTGAAAGTGGTAAAGCTGGAACAGAATTATCGCAGCAGCCAAAGTATCCTGAATGTGGCGAATGAAGTGATCAAGAACAACAAGGGTCAGATACCCAAAAATTTATGGACCGAAAACAGTGAGGGGGAGAAGATCAGCCTGGTGAGGACGATGACTGATAATGATGAAGGGAAATTCACCGCAGACACGATCCAGGAACAGAAACTCAGAAACCATTATTACAACCGAGATTTTGCCATTCTCTACCGCACCAATGCACAAAGCCGCTCCTTTGAAGAAAGCCTGAGAAGGATGGGGATCGCTTACCGCATTTACGGGGGTGTGAGTTTTTACCAGCGGAAGGAAGTAAAGGATTTTCTGGCCTATCTCCGGGTGATCGTTAATACGCGGGATGAAGAAGCTTTGAAAAGGATCATCAATTACCCGGCCAGGGGAATCGGGAAAACCACGATTGAAAAATGTGTGATCGCCGCTAATGAACAGCAGATCCCCATGTTTGATGTTATTGCCCGGGCAGGGGAATTCGGATTCAAAGCAGGTACACTGGAAACCCTGCAGAATTTTGTGACCATGATCCGTTATTTCCAGAGCCTGCTTACGGATAAAAACGCCTATGATGTGGTAGTCCAGGTGGGTAAGCATACCAATATCACCAAGGAACTTTTTTCTGATAAGACAACGGAAGGACTGGCCCGTTATGAGAACCTGCAGGAGTTGATGAACTCCATCAAGGAATGGACGGAAAGTCCCAGTAATGAAGAAGGCGAACTGGGCGATAAAAGCCTCGGGGCCTATTTGCAGC
>JAGWTX010000482.1 GCA_028875955.1 Bacteroidota bacterium
ATAATCTTTCTTTATCCAGTGTTCATACCACCGGTTTTCCACTTCATTGGGGAGATAGTTCTTACTTAATTCCATTTGGTCGTTGGTTCGGACGGCAAAAGTAAGGAAAAGCCCAGTGCGCTTTGGCGAAAACGACAGTGAAAAGCGATTTTTAAGCTTTTGGCATGTATCAGTTGGTAAGCAGGGAAATGCTGAAATCCATTACGGAAACGGGAAGGGAATTGCTGTTGGAGGAAGCCGGTTCTTTCTGTTCGGTTACAGCCGATGCGCCGGATTGTGGTAAACCCAGTGAAGTACAGCTTTTGGAAACCTGCGTACAGATCTGTGTCACTTTTGAACGGTTCCCGGAACTGCAACCGAGCAGTAAGAAAACCAGAAAAATGGATAACAATGCTTTCATATCATTGATTGCGTGACAAACTTATCAGGTTTACCGGTTATAAGAGGTTAATCTCTGTTAATAAAGGCTAACGTTTATTGAAAAAAAAAGTTACAAACCCTGTTTACTTTATTGGTAGCAGGATGGCTCCGTTTATTACAGACAAAAAGCCATCTCATTCCGTAATACAAGTATTTTACAGAACATGATGGCTTTTTCGGCAATTTGACAGCAATTAGTTAGCCGTCCTGCCTTTCCATTCGAAATACGTGATCAATGCCACTACAATAAAGATCACAATGGCAACCGTGGTAAGAATTTTTCTTTCTTCCACTTCTGAATGTTGGTTCGATTTTTCCATAGCAGTTGTTTAAACAGGTGAAAAGGACACAACTGGGGGGAAATTCGATAGGATACTGCTTTAGAGTCAAGCCAGTGAAACCCTGGCTGGCTTTTTTTCCAAAATAATATTTAAAATCTGAAATTGCAAGGCTAATTTGTGCACATGCAATACGCAATTGTAGATATTGAAACAACCGGTGGTTTCCCGCAACAGCACGGTATCACTGAGATTGCGATCGTTTTGCATAACGGTACAGAAGTTGAGGGCACTTATGAAACCCTGGTCAATCCGCATCAGCCCATACCGCCCTTTATTGCAAACATGACAGGGATATCAGATGCCATGGTTGCGGTGGCACCCTCCTTTGAAGAAGTTGCGCCATATATCTATAACTTATTAAAAGACAGGGTTTTCGTAGCACATAATGTGAATTTTGATTTTTCATTTGTGAAACATCACCTCCAGTCTGCGGGGTTCCATTTGCAAACCCCCAAACTCTGCACCATCCGGCTAAGCCGCAAAGTATTTCCCGGATTCAGGAAATACGGACTTGGGCATTTGAGCCGGGAACTGGGGATTGTGATCGAAAACCGTCACAGGGCAGGGGGCGATGCGCTGGCAACGGCCCGGATCCTTGATATGGTTATCCAGAACAATGGGGGGATGGTGATTCGTGAAATGCTGAAAAAAGAAAACAAAAGCCAGCTATTACCCGCCAATCTGCCCGAAGAATACGTGCGCGATCTGCCGCAGGAGCCGGGTGTCTATTATTTTCTGGATCAAAAACAAAAAGTGATATACGTCGGGAAGGCGAAGAATATCCGCAAAAGGGTGATCAGTCATTTCACAGGTTTGGATATTTCCAAAAAGCGACAGGATTTTTTGCGGAGTATTTATTCCATTAACCATACGACTTGCCCTTCCGAATTCATAGCTTCCCTGTTGGAAAGTGTAGAGATCAAAAGACTCTGGCCCATGTATAACAAAAGCCAGAAAAGATATGAACAGTTATGGGGGATTTACCAGTTTGAAGACAATAAGGGCTATCAGCGACTGGCCATCGATAAGAAACAAAAACATACCACTCCCATAGCCAGTTTCCCTTTGTTGGTGGATGCGCACCGTTTGCTATGGAAATTGGTGAAAGAATTTTCACTGCATCCTGTATTATGTTTTCTGGATAACAGCAGCAAAGCGGATTATCCGGATCCTGATATCTATAACCAGTCAGTTGCCAAAGCCCTGAATTGGATAAAAGAACAGAAACAAAGTTTTTTTATCCGGGACAAGGAAGGGCTTGTACTGATTGAAGAAGGAAGGTTTTATGGAATGGGACAGGTGCCGCTGCATGCAGACCTGTCCGCTTTGGAAAACATCAAAAACCAATTGGTTGTCTATCCCGAAAATGAAGTCATGCGATCCATGATCCGGAATTATGCGGAACGGTATCCGCACAAAGTGGTACCGCTGGAAAATTAATCCCCGATGATCCCATACTGGAAATTATTTTCCATTTTTTCTTTTCACATCCTCCTGCTACTTTCGCAGCCCGAATGAACCGCATAAAAAGATTGCATGGAAGAATACGCAGCCAAGATTGCCACAAAAACAAATATCAGCCGTAAACAGATATCCGCCGTTCTGGCCTTATTTTCTGAAGGTGCTACGGTTCCTTTTATTGCCCGATACCGGAAGGACCTGACAGGCGGATTGGATGAAGTACAGATCGTTCAGATACAGGAAGAAGCCCGGATGCAAAAGGAGTTTGCCGAAAGAAAAACCTTTATTGAAAAATCCATTGCAGAACAGGGTAAGATGACCGATTTTCTTCAGGGCAGGATCGATCAGGCAACCACCCTGGTAGAATTGGAGGATATTTATCTGCCTTATAAATCCAAAAGAAAAACAAAGGCACAGGTGGCCAGGGAAAATGGTCTGGAACCCCTGGCTTT
>JAGWTX010000483.1 GCA_028875955.1 Bacteroidota bacterium
CCCCTCAGAACCCTTGGCAGAAACGGGGTGAAGGAATACAATACACTCGGTTATGTGCCTGCAGACAGGTATGGTGGCAGCGCTGCCAAAACCCTGGAATATGCCTATGCAGATTATTGTTTGTATCGTGTCAGTTCCGAAATGCATAAACCCCTTTCGGTGATAGATACTTTTGCCAAACGGTTACGGTATTACCAAAATCTATACGACCCTTCCCATAAACTCATGCGTGGCAGAAATGCCGACGGGAGTTTTGAAAAAAATTTCAACCCCTTTCGCTGGGGCGGTGAATTTGTGGAAGGCAATGCCTGGCATTACAGCTGGTCGGTGTTCCAGGATTTTCATGGTTTGTCAAAATTGATGGGCGGCGATCAGGAAATGGGAAAAATGCTGGACAGTGTATTTAGTCTGCCACCCATTTTTGATGGTTCTGCCTACCGGGGCGGCGTAATACATGAAATGCGGGAAATGCAGGTGATGAATATGGGACAGTATGCACATGGCAACCAGCCCATTCAGCACATGATCTATGCCTATGATTATGTGGGAACGCCTTGGAAGGCGCAATACCATGTCCGGGATGCCATGCAAAAACTATACAGGGCTACACCGGATGGGTTTTGTGGTGATGAGGATAACGGGCAAACCAGTGCCTGGTATGTTTTTAGCGCTTTGGGATTTTATTCGGTCTGTCCCGGATCCAATCAATATGTCATCGGGTCTCCGCTGTTTAAAAAAGTAACCCTGCAATTGGACAATGGCAAACAACTGTTGATCCTGGCACCGGAAAACAATGCGCAGAATGTGTACATCAAATCTTTACGGTTTCGCGGACAAAACTATACACGGAATTATCTGGAACATGCTGATCTGTTGAAAGGGGGGGAGTTGCTTTTCCGAATGGCAGACAGACCCAATACCCTGCGGGGAACTGGCGTGAAAGACAGGCCCTATTCGTTTACAAAATATTAACCCGTATATCATAGTCAATCATTAAAAAGTAATAACTTTTCGAACGCTAACGAAATCCCATATGTAATGCATCCTTCAACCCAACAGGATTGATCAGTTGCATTCCATCTGAACCTTACAAGAAAAAAAGATACAGATGAAAAAAGAAAACAAAACAAAAAATGGTCTTAACCGGAGAGAGTTTGTTGGTCAAACCGCCAAAGCCCTGACGGCATTTATGATTGTTCCCCGGTTTGTACTGGGTGGGAAAAATGCCAGGGGGATATTGTACAGGGCTCCCAGTGATATGGTCTCGCTGGGTTATATCGGAACCGGTAAACAGGGCCAGATCCTGACGGAATATTTCCTAAAGACCCACCAGGTAAGAATTGTTGCCATCAGTGAAGTGTACCAGGCGAAAGCACATCGATGTCTGGAAAAAATCAAAGCCATGAGTGCCAAGGATCCTGAAATGGGCACTTATGGGGATATTCCGGTTTACAATGACTTCAGGGAATTGCTGGCCAGGAAAGATGTGGATGCGGCTGTCATCGCCCTGCCGGATTTCTGGCATGCAGCAGCAGCCGTAAGGGCTGCCGAGGCAGGAAAGGATATTTATTGCGAAAAACCCATGGCACTAACCGTAAAGGAAGGCAGGGCCATGGTGAATGCCACCCGAAAATACAACCGGGTGTTCCAGACAGGCAGTATGCAACGTTCCTGGCATGAATTCAGACAGGCGGTGGAACTGGTCAGAAACGGATATATCGGTCAGGTAAAAACCGTAAAAGTAAATGTGGGTCCGCCACCTACACCCTATGATCTCCCCGCAGAACCGATACCGGATGGTCTTGACTGGACAAAATGGTTAGGCCCGAATTCGCCACAGAATTTCAATGCAGAACTGGCGCCGCCCTTGTCAAAAGATGTTTATCCCAACTGGCGTAATTACCGCGAATTTGGAGGGGGTATGGTGACAGACTGGGGTGCGCATATGTTTGATATTGTACAATGGGCACTCGATATGGACAATAGCGGACCGGTTAAGGTATATGCCCCCGATGGAAAAGAACATACTTATTTGACCTATCAATATGCCAATGGTATTACCATGACCCATGAACCCTGGGAATGGCGCAATGCGATTCATTTTATCGGAACAGAAGGAGAGATCAAAGTGCAAAGAGGCAAACTGGAAACCACACCCGCATCCCTCCGGGATAAAGTGATCGGCGAAACAGAGAAACATGTGTACCATAGTGAAAACCATTATATCGATTTCCTGGATGCTATGCGCAAACGCACCAGGCCGATCTGTGATGTGGAAGTTGGTCAGCGTACGGCTTCTGTTTGTAATATTGGCAATATTGCCTACCGTCTCAACAAATCATTCAAATGGGATCCGGTAAAAGAAAGTTCCGATGACAAAGAAGTAAATGCCCTGCTCGGAAGACCGATGTTGAATGAATGGGCGATAAAAATATAACCAGGCAGAATGAAATGAATCATTGGAAAGGTCCCTGATAGCATCGGGGACCTTTCTTTTGTCAGCAGGAATGAACGTTACAGGTATCCTATTGCAGTGTTTATTTTTTTTCGATGTGTTGATTTGATGATTCAACCGGTTGGTGGATTAAGGAAATCCGGTTCCGTCGCTGCAAAATCCTCATTAGTAAATCCCATCCGGAAAAACGGAAGAATCAGGGATATTATTTTTTGATC
>JAGWTX010000484.1 GCA_028875955.1 Bacteroidota bacterium
ATCCGGCACCTGAAAGAATTGCTGAACAGCGAAGACCTGCGATACGACCTGATCAAAAAGGAATTGCTAGAAGTAAAGGAGAAATTCGGGGATCCCAGAAAAACCGAGATCCAGTATCTCGCAGATGAAATGCGGATCGAAGACCTGATTGAAGATGAAGATGTGGTGATTACCATCTCTCACCTGGGTTATATCAAAAGAACTTCCGCAACCGAATACCGTCAGCAACGCAGGGGCGGCAGGGGAGCAGTGGGTAGTAAAACCCGGGAAGAGGATTTTGTTGAACACCTCTTCGTGGCTTCCACCCATGGCACCATGATGTTTTTTACCGAAAAAGGACGTTGTTTCTGGCTCAGGGTATATGAGATCCCCGAAGGTGAAAAGCAAAGCAAGGGTAGGGCCATTCAAAACCTGATCCAGTTACCCGGCGATGATAAGGTAAAAGCCATCGTGGGCGTAAAACAACTGGAGGATAAAGAATACGTTCAAAATCATTATATCGTACTTTGTACCAAGAAAGGCATTATCAAAAAGACTTATCTGGAAGATTTCAGCCGTCCCCGTGCCAATGGTATCATTGCCATAACCGTAAACGAAGGGGATGAATTGTTGTCGGCCCGTTTAACCGATGGAAAAAAGGAAATCATGATGGCGGTTAAGTCCGGTCGTGCCATCCGTTTCCCGGAAGACAAGGTTCGCGTAACCGGAAGAGGCGCCATCGGCGTTTTTGGCATAGAAGTGGATAATGAAAAGGATGAAGTAGTGGGCATGATCTGTATCAACAAGGATGATCCCTCACATACCATCCTGGTGGTGAGTGAAAAAGGCTTTGGAAAAAGGACATCGGTGGATGAATACCGGATCACAAACCGTGGCGGGAAAGGCGTTAAAACCATCAACGTGACCGAAAAAACGGGTAACCTGGTGGATATGCTGTATGTTACGGAGAAGGAAGACCTGATCATCACCTGTAAATCGGGCATTACCATCCGTACCGGTATCAACCAGATCCGCGAAGCCGGTCGGGCAACACAGGGTGTGACCCTGATCAGACTGGATGAAGGGGATGAGATCGCAGCTATTTCACAAATCGAAGAACAGGAAGAAGAGATCCTCAGTCCGGATGCAACGATCACCGATGGCAATACAGAATCGGAAAACCCTGCAACCGGTGAGAATGAAAATAAAATGGACGAAAACAACGAAAACACAACTGAAAATCAATAACAAACCCTCATTTATGAAGAAATTTTTAATGATTGCCCTGCTAGCCTGTTCCCTGCAGCTGGTTCATGCACAGGATCTGAAAAAGGTGCAGACCAATTACCTGCTTACCAAGATCGAGGATGCAAAGACAGAGATCGATAAAGTGATGGCAGACCCCAAACTCGAGGGCAAACCAGAAGCCAAATACTGGAAAGCCAAAGTGTATACGGCCATTTTTAAGGACAAAGCCCTGCGTGCCAAATATCCCAATTCCCTGAAAGATGCCGAAGATGCGATCAATGCCTACATAGCGGCAGATCCGCAGTTCGCATTGATCAAACAGCTGGGTGCAGAACCTTTTTTTGATATGTATGCAACTTCCTATACCATGGGTGTTGAATCATTCAATGCCAAAAAATGGGAGGAAGCGGCCACCAATTTTGGCTTATCCGTTCACTACAGCGATTTTATCTTCCAGAACAAATGGAGCAGTTCCACACAACCCTTTGACACCACATCCATCCTGTACCAGGGCTATTCCTACCAGAATGCCCAGAAACCCGACCTGGCTGCCAAATCCTATGCCCGTCTGGCCGATAGCAAAGTGGTGGGTACGCAGTTTATGGAGATCTATAAATTCCTGCTGAACCATTACACGATTGTAAAGGATGAGGCAAATTTTAATAAATACCTGGCCCTTGCCAAAGAACTCTATCCCAAAGAAGCCTGGGAAGAATTCGAGATCGATTATATGGATCAGAACCTGACACTCGAACAGAAAGCAGCACTTTACGACAAAGAAGATGCAGCCGGAACCATGAGTGAAATGAAATATCTCCAGTTTGGCGACATCTTTGTCAATGCCAAAAACAAGGACAAGGACATGGATAGCTTACACCAGTCCATGTATGCCCTGAAAGCGGCCGATGCCTTTAAGAAAGCTTATGGCAAAAACAACCAGAACGCCATAGCAGCCTTTAACGTAGGGGTGATCTATTACAACGTATACGGTCAGTACGATGATATCTATGCCGGAAATATCCGCGCCATGCGGGCGATCAATGCGGAAAAGCCGGTTGAAAAGGATCCCAAGAAAAAAGCCGCTACAGAAGCCCTGTATAAGCAGAAAACAGACCCTTACCTGAAAGCCAATGCCGATATTGAAAAGCCGCTGATGGAAAACCTGAACACATCACTCGAATGGCTGGAAAAGACCTTCGCCATCCTGAACGCCAAAACCGATAGAAACCATACCGAAAACAGTGTATTGAATAAAACCGTAGACTTCCTGGCCAATTTATATGCCTATAAGCGCGACAGGAACCGGGGTAAGGATGCCAAACTGTTTGATG
This sequence comes from Bacteroidota bacterium, assembly GCA_028875955.1. GTDB lineage: Bacteria > Bacteroidota > Bacteroidia > Chitinophagales > Chitinophagaceae > Sediminibacterium. The sequence goes on from JAGWTX010000484.1 coordinate 2,559, forward strand.
AATATGATGCCAAGTTCAAAGTGTATGATGGATTACATGATAAGTTCAATTAGAATATAACGAAATATCCCTTACAATGCGTTGGCGGTTGGCCAGCGCATTTTTTTTTAC
>JAGWTX010000485.1 GCA_028875955.1 Bacteroidota bacterium
AAGGAGTCGATACCGATTTTCAGGTGGTTCTCAACAAAACGGGACGTCACTTTTTTATCACTGGCTTCTGTTTTTACGCCATCGGGTATCATGGGCTGGTCACTGACCAGCAGCAAAGCCCCGGTTGGAATCTTGTTATAAAATCCAACCGTAAAAACCGTGGCGGTCTCCATATCGATCGCATAGGCACGGACTTTCGTCAGGTATTCCTTGAAATCATCGTCGTGTTCCCAGACCCTTCTGTTGGTGGTATAAACCGTTCCCGTCCAGTAATCAACACTGTAATCCCGGATGGTGGTGGAAATCGCTTTCTGCAAAGCGAAAGCCGGCATGGCCGGCACTTCCGGAGGGAAATAGTCATTGGAAGTACCCTCACCCCTGATGGCGGCAATCGGCAATATCAGGTCGCCGATCTTGTTCCTTTTCTTCAGTCCGCCGCATTTACCCAAAAATAAAACCGCTTCGGGTTCAATGGCCGTGAGTAAATCCATGATCGTGGCAGCACCCGGACTACCCATTCCGAAATTGATGATCGTGATACCATTGGCAGTGGCACATTGCATGGGTCTGTCTGTCCCAATCACTTTTACCTTGTTCCATTTGGCAAACATGGTAACATAATTGCTGAAATTGGTGAGCAGGATATATTTGCCAAAATTTTCGAGTGCTTCGCCGGTGTAGCGGGGTAACCAGTTATCTACGATTTCCTGTTTGGTTTTCATATTGAGCCGATTAGAGTAATACCGATGGTATCTTTGAAAAAAATAATTGGCTAATTTACCATTTTTAGTCACGCTAAACAAGCATTATGATCAGGATCCCCTACCCTAAGTATGATTTCCGTATCAAGGAAGAAGAAGGCAGGGAATGGATTTTTGACAGCTTTAGAAAACAATGGGTCCGCCTGACACCGGAAGAATGGGTAAGACAAAATACACTCCAGTACCTGATTCAGACCAAACAATATCCTCCGGCACTGATTGCTGTTGAAAAAGAAATCAGGGTAGGTGAACTGAGAAAGCGGTTTGATATCCTCGTATACAAAAACGCAGTCCCCTGGCTGATCGTGGAATGCAAGGAGATGAATGTGACTATCGGAGAAGCGGCGCTCAGACAGGCCCTTACCTATCATAGCCAATTGGGTACCGAACATCTGGTTATCACCAACGGAAAGGAAACCTATTGCTATGCCATACAGGAAAGCGGTATTACCGAATCCCCCGAATTGCCTGCCTTCTGATACAACAAGGTTTGAAAATCTTCGTTCTATACAAAATACACTTCCGGCAGGAAGACTACACATGATCCGAACCACCGTACTATTGATAGCTGTAACCTGGTTAATTCCTTTCGCAGGAAAGGGACAGATACTCAATATCGATAAAACAGATACGGCTGATTATTCTTCCAAAGCCCGCACATCCCTGCAATTCAGCACCGGACTGGAAGTAGATAAACAACAACATACCCTTTGGGACGCTACCAATACGGCTGAGCTGATGGTTCAAAAAAAGAAGGAATTACTATTGGTTGCAGGCAGTTACCGGTTCACCTATAACGGACCGGATGATATTTTGAATGCCGGATTTATCCATATCCGTCACCGACACAATTACCGCAACAAATTCCAACCGGAAACCTTTCTTCAGTACCAGTGGGATAATAAACGGGGTCTGGAACAAAGGGCCCTGGCGGGAATGAATATCCGGTATAATCTCTGGCGGAATGATGTCTGGGAATTGAATGCAGGCCTGGGACTCATGTATGAATCCGAAAGATGGAATTATGCTGCGGTTGATTCTGCAAAGATTCCCGTTAACGCAACACCCATCAGCAACCATCTTATCAAGATCAATTCTTATATCAGACTGAATTGGAAAGCCAGCGCCAACAGTGATATTTCTGCCAACCTGTTTATCCAGACCAGACCGAATAGTTTCCAACCAAGGATCGCACCGGGATTCATCTGGAATATCCAGGCAGGGAAACATATCGGCTTCTCACTGAACTTTTCCGGTATCTATGACCAGTCTCCCGTAGTGCCCATTCATCCCTTCTATTATAGTTTTTCAAATAGCCTGCTGCTAAAAATATAAAACCCGCAAATGCGGGTTTTATAAAGAGTATATGGATCCGGCAAAACCGATTAAGGGAAGATACCCAGTTCTGCATAGGAAGTTCCTACCTTGTTGATCGCACAAACATAAGCTGCCGTACGCATATCGGGGATATCCGCATTGCTTTTCCAGATTTCCATGATCTCACGGGTTGCAGTGATCATCGTTTCTTCCAGACCACTGTGCACCAGGTCCACTTCTTCGGGTCCGTGCATGATAAAACGGCGTTCCGCTTCTGTTACTTTCTGATTGGTCAGGGTTTCCATTTGTTCCAGGATATGGCTGTTCATGTTTTCGGTAAACCTTTTCTCCATCCTTCCGTAACGCACATGGCTCAGGTTTTTCAACCACTCAAAATAGGATACGGTAACACCACCTGCATTGAGATACATATCAGGAATCACCAGGGTGCCTTTTTTGATCAGGATCTCATCTGCTTCGGGTGTTAAAGGTCCGTTTGCCGCTTCACCGATGATCCTGGCCTTGATATTGGCAGCATTGGTTCCATTGATCACGTTCTCCAGTGCAGCCGGGATCAGGATATCACATTC
>JAGWTX010000486.1 GCA_028875955.1 Bacteroidota bacterium
CAAGGTCATTCCCCTGGTAAAAGAATGGCAGCAGCGCCCACTGGAAAGCCTGTATTGCATAGTATGGCTGGATGCGATGTATTACAAGGTAAAAGAGGAAGGCCGTACTCAGACTCGTTGTGTATACAATATTCTGGGCATCAATAAAGATGGCCGCAAGGATGTGCTCGGGATGTACGTGTCCCAAAGCGAGGGAGCCAACTTTTGGCTCGGCGTAATTACAGATCTGAAGCAAAGGGGTGTTGAGGACATTCTGATCGCCTCGATCGATAACCTCAAGGGCTTCGATGAAGCTATCCGGACAATCTATCCTTATACCGAGATACAGACCTGCATTGTTCACCAGATACGCAACTCCATTAAATACGTCGCCAGTAAGGATCAAAAGGCATTTATAGCGGATCTGAAACCTGTTTACCGTGCCGATAATGAAGACCAGGCGCTTGCCGAACTGGCATCACTCAGGGAGAAATGGAACAAGAAATATCCGATGGTCATAAGTTCCTGGGAGAATAACTGGCCCAAACTGAGCACGTATTTTAAGTACCCTGCCGGCATCCGCAAACTCATCTATACTACCAATACGATTGAAGGATACCATCGGCAGATACGGAAAGTTACCAAAAACAAGGGTGTATTTACAAGTGATATGGCTTTACTCAAGCTCATTTATCTGGCTACCGAGCGTATCCAGCAGAAATGGTCCATGCCGCTGGCTAACTGGGCCATCTGTGCATCCAAGCTAAAAATTATATTTGCTGACCGGATGAAAACAGATATCTGACAGTGCACCGTAAAAAAGAGGCGGTGACTTGCTCTGTGAATGGAGCCGACACCGCCTCTTTTAAACTATTACCGAATTATTCTTTGACACAGTTCATTTTACAAACCCAAATTTTATGTAAGCCTGTTTAAAGAAATGGCAGAACGTTTACGCTCATTGCAACAGGCGGATGGTCTCTGGCGTACCAGTTTGCTGGACCCGGATGCTTTTCCGGGGGGAGAGGGCAGCGGTACAGGGTTTGATTGCTATGCATTAGCCTGGGGGATCAACCAGAAAATACTGAATAAGCAAACCTTTCTTCCTGCAGTAGAAAAAGCCTGGGCAGGGTTGAATACGCTGATACATGATGATGGTAAAATAGGCTGGGTGCAACCCATTGGTGGAGACCCCCGCAGAAATTTCAATAGCGACAGTTGGGAATCCTATGGAGCCGGCGCCTTTCTGCTGGCGGGATCAGAAGTAAGTAAGTTGAAGAGATAGCAGGATGATTGTGAACCCTAAAAAGTTGTAAATGATGTTTCAAAAAACTTTCAACAGAATAAAGCAGCCCGGATACCGGATCGTATCTGTAGCCGCCGGTTTGCTTATTCTTGTGTTGAGTGCGTATACAGGTTCTGTTACACCCACTGAAAAAAAACAAGCGAGACCCAATATCATTTATATAATGGCGGATGATATGGGCTATTCAGACATCGGTTGTTATGGGGGAGAAGTGCATACACCCAACCTGGATCAGTTGGCGGCGAATGGGATCAAGTTGAGAAGCTTTTATAATAATGCACGTTGTTGTCCCACACGCGCTTCCCTTTTAACGGGGGAATACCCTCATACGGTAGGTATGGGGAATATGGTTACCGGCGCGAATGCGAATGTTACGCCCGGTCCCTACCAGGGATATCTGGATAATCGGTATCCTACTATTGCAGAAGATCTGAAAAAAGCGGGTTATCAAACCCTCATGGCCGGGAAATGGCATGTGGGAGAGAATCCTGCTTATTGGCCGAGAAAAAGGGGGTTTGACCATTATTTTGGTCTGATCTCGGGAGCCAATAGTTATTTTGAAATCATACCACAGGAAAAAGGGAAAAGACATGTGGTGTTGGAAGATGCAGATTATCCTATACCACAGGACGGATTTTATATGACGGATGCATTTACCGATTACGCCATTGAGTTCCTGAATGAAAACAAAAGTGGTAATGAACCCAAACCCTTTTTTTTATACCTCGCCTATACAGCACCCCATTTTCCCATCCAGGCTTATGAAGCCGATATCAGCAAATATGAAGACCGTTATCTGGAAGGTTGGGATCGTATCCGGGAAAAAAGGTATCAGCGCATGTTGCAAATGGGGGTGATTGATAACAAATACAAATTATCTCCCAGACCGGACGACATACCGGCATGGAACACTTTGAAAGAAGCAGATAAAAAAACATGGGCCAGGAAAATGGCCGTTTATGCTGCCATGATTGACCGGATGGATCAGAACATCGGGAAACTGATTCAAACGCTGAAGAAGAACGGTCAATATGAAAATACCCTTATTGTATTTATTTCGGATAACGGGGGATGCGCCGAAAATGTAGATAACCGGCATTTTAATGACCCCACAAAAAAAATTGGCGAGAGAGGTTCCTATCTGACCTATGATGTTCCCTGGGCGAATGTGTCCAATACTCCTTTTCGGAAATACAAACGATTTATGCACGAGGGTGGTATGATCAGTCCCTGTATCCTGCAATGGCCGGCCAGAATCAAACCCAAACCCGGCTATCAGGAAGGCATTGGCCATGTAATTGATCTCTTGCCCACCAGTCTGGAATTGGCAGGTGTGCAGGATACCCATCTCCCTGGCATGAGTCTTTCCTATCTGTGGAA
>JAGWTX010000487.1 GCA_028875955.1 Bacteroidota bacterium
ATTGTCGACCCCCATGGTTGGATACAATGATCCCATCTAAACCAAGTCTTATGGCCATTTCAGTATCTTCTTCAGAAGCAATTCCCTTGATAACCAATTTACCTTTCCATTGATCTCTTATGGCCGCTATTTTCTGTTCATTCAATCTACCCGAAAAAGTCTGGTTCATAAACTGACCCAGTTGTTTCATATTCAAACCTGCAGGCATATAGGGTTTCATATTGGCAAATGCAGGTGTCCCGTGATACAGCGTCTTCAACGCCCACACAGGTCTACCCATCATTTGAATGATATTTTTAAAGGTCATTCTGGGTGGCATGGCTAATCCGTTTCGGATATCTCTTGGCCTATATCCAAATGTGGGCACATCACTTAAAATAACCAATACCGGATAACCCGCTTCTTCTGCTCTTTTGATGAGCTTATCTTTTATTTCAATTTCTGCGGGATGATATAATTGAAACCAGGCTTTTCCCTGGGTGATCTCACCAATTCTTTCAATGCTGCTGGTAGAAACCGTGCTTAAGATAAAAGGGATATTATGTTTATGGGCTGCTTTTGCCAGAATCTCCGGAGCATTGGGCCAGACCAATCCCTGCAAACCAATAGGCGAAACGCCAAAGGGAGCATCGTATACCTGTCCAAATAATTCAGTACTTAGTTTGGCTTCTACATGTTTTCTTAAGTAATAAGGTTTTAATTCAACCTCCCTTAACTCTTTGGTGTTTTTATATAAGTTGATATCCTCATTACAACCTCCATCCAGGTATTCAAATGCGAATTTGGGTATCCTGGACCTGGCTTTTTTGATAAGATCTTCTATGGAAGGATACTTGAAATTATAGGGGGCTTTCATATGGTTACTAAATTTACTGTCTCCATACTAAATGTACACAGGAATTTGACCAGGGCATCATGTCCTGTCATGCTTTATCCTAATTCATTATATATGATCACTGACTTTGAAATTCCGCTTTTTACAGTTCAGTACCGGTATGCTTTTCTAAAAACCTTATTTTTATATCAATTAAATTCATAATAACCAGTCTGTGATTAGCTCCCCACTTCGCTTTTTTGTATCGACGCTTTTGTCATTTTTCATGGTAGGTTCTGCTATGGCCCAACCCGTAAAAGAGCCTGCCGGCACCCCTGCTGAATGGTCCAAACCCTATGCACCTTTTCGGATAGCAGGCAATCTGTATTATGTAGGTTCGTATGATCTTGCGTCCTATCTGATTACCACACCGAAGGGTAATATCCTGATCAATACGGGTCTGGCTTCCTCTTATTCACAAATCCAACAGAATATGGAAAGCCTGGGTTTCCGGTTTCAGGACATCAAGATTCTGTTAACCACACAAGCGCATTATGACCATATGGGTGCGATGGCAGCTATTCAAAAAAGCACCGGTGCCCGATTGATGGCGGATGCCAGAGAGGCGGATGTATTGGCAAGCGGGGGCAAAACCGATTATGCATTGGGGAAACTGGGTACGACCTATCAACCGGTACACCCGGACAGGCTGTTATACGATGGAGATACCATTTCACTGGGTGGCATGCACCTGGTAATGCTGCATCATCCGGGTCATACCAAGGGCTCCTGCAGTTATCTGTTTACGGTAAGGGATGAAAAAAGATCCTACCGGGTACTGATTGCCAATCTGCCAACCATTGTAACAGATCAACCGCTAAACAGCATCAAATCTTACCCGGAAGCAGTAAGCGATTTTGCGTATACTTTACAGGCGATGAAAAAGATTTCATTTGATCTATGGCTGGCTTCGCATGCCAGTCAGTTTCACCTTCACGACAAACACCACCCGGGTGATACCTACACTCCGTATGCATTTAAAGATCAGAAGGGATATGAGACAGCTTTATCAGAACTGCAGAAAGCTTACCAGGAAAAACGGGAGCAGGATAAAAAGAATTAGCAGCCAGAATTGATGAGTTGCAACTAAATGTATTACACGAATCATTCTTTATAAGTCGGAAATATAAAAACCCTTATCATCTTCTTATGATAAGGGTTTTATTTTGTTTGGGTGCCCAGGACTGGATTCGAACCAGCACATCCTTGCGAACGCTGCGACCTGAACACAGTGCGTCTACCAATTTCGCCACCTGGGCAATGATTCATCAGGGATTTTACTAAGTTCCTTGACTGTCAATAGGTGTTTCAGGGCTGCAAATATAATGGCTAAGGTGAAACCAACAATAAGTTATACAAAAAACTTCCGCAACCTGCATTTCCAGGCCCAGGAACCCAGGCTTCCCACCCATCAGATCACCAGCAGACTGCAACCTCTGATATCACTGTTATCCAGTCTGCCCCAGATTTCAAAACTGCCATCTTCAAAAACCTGACCCACATCTTCCGTGGCAATAAAGGCGGAACTGTATACATTGGCCAGATCGATCACTTGCAGGATACCCCTTCCGGTCGGGTGGATACCAAGCGGATCTTCCTCATCACGCACTACAACCTTCATCCAGGGCGGACAGAAAAAACGGCCTTTCCCTTTTGAATAGGCCTGACTGAGGAGCTCGGTCATTCCGTATTCTGAGTGAATTTCAGTCACACCCAGGTTTTGGCTGAGGATTGCATGCACTTCTGCCCGCGTAAGCTCTTTCCGCCTGCCCTTCATACCACC
>JAGWTX010000488.1 GCA_028875955.1 Bacteroidota bacterium
TGGGCACCGATCAATACCCCAAACTCAGGTTTGGCATCGGGAATGATTTTCCCAAGGGCAGACAGGTGGAATTTGTTTTAGGCAAATGGACAGCATTGGAACAACCCATCGTAAACAGGAAGATCGAGAAATCGGTGGAGATCATCACCAGTTTTGCAGCGCTGGGGTTGGAGAAAACCATGAATCTGACAAATAATCTGGATTTTTCATAATAATTGCTGTCATTTGTAGTTAATGAAACGGGAGTGGCCGGATAAGCCCAATTCCCGTTTGCTTTGCATAAAACCAAGGCTTTATATTTTACAAGATAAACCCTATCGGTATGAAGATTTTTTGTGTAGGCAGAAATTATGCAGACCATGCTAAGGAACTGGGTAATGCCGTTCCGGAGGAACCCGTGATCTTTATGAAACCCAAGTCTGCGCTGTTGCAGCCCAATACGCCATTTTATTATCCTCAGTTCTCCAATGAACTGCATTATGAAGCGGAAGTGGTTCTTCGCATATCCAAGAACGGTAAATATGTGGAGGAACCGGCTGCGGCCAACTATTACGATGCCTTTACCATCGGGATAGATTTTACAGCAAGGGATATACAGGCGGAATTAAAAAAGAAAGGGTTACCCTGGGAAAAGGCAAAAGCCTGGGATAATTCGGCAATTGTCGGGAAATGGATGATGTTTACCCCTGACTTGCGCAAACAACCCATTGTATTCTCCCTGCAGAAAAACAAGGAAACCGTACAGTCGGGAAATACGGCTGATATGATTTTCAGTTTTGACCGGATTGTATCCCATATCTCCCAATATTTTTCCATCAATATCGGCGACCTGATTTATACGGGTACACCCGCCGGTGTGGGGGAATGTGTAACGGATGATGTACTGGAAGGATATTACGGATCCGAAAAAGTATTTGCTTTGGAAGTGAAATAGCCACCAACCTATTCACGCTTCAACTGTTTGATAACCCTATGCCATCTGCCGAACCCGATATTACCGAAACTGTCATCCCCCAGAAAATGACGCTTGCCCAGGAACCCCCGTTCTCGCGCAATGCTGCGGCTATGCTAACCCCTGAGCGATTATTCCGTGCTTACCAGCTGATGATGACGGCAAGATACATGGGTGATACCTATGATGCCAACCGGCAGGTGTGCAAATATGTGCATTCCACATCGAGGGGACATGAAGCCATTCAGATCGCAACCGGTCTTCAGTTATTACCCTGCGATTGGGTAAGTCCTTATTACCGTGACGATAGTATTTTATTATCCATTGGGTTTACACCCTATGAACTGATGCTTCAGTTGCTGGCAAAAAAGGAAGATCCATTCTCAGGCGGCAGATCCTATTATTGCCATCCCAGCAGCAGAGACAGCGACAAACCATCCATCATACACCAAAGCAGTGCCACAGGTATGCAGGCGATTCCTACAACCGGATTGGCGCAGGGTATCCAATACCTGGAACAGACGCAGTCTCCCTTGTTACGAAAATCAGCCACGGGTTTGTTGCCTGTCGTGGTTTGCTCATTGGGTGATGGCAGTGTTTCCGAAGGAGAAGTAAGTGAAGCTTTGCAATTTGCAGCATTAAAACAATTACCCATTGTTTACCTGGTTCAGGATAACCAGTGGAGCATCAGTGCCACTGCGGAAGAGATAAGAACCGGTAATGCCTTTGATTATGCAGCCGGGTTCAAGGGGTTGAAACGATTACAATGTGATGGGAGCGACTTTATCAAAAGTTACGAGACCATGACCGAAGCCATCGGTTATGCACGGGAGGAGAGAAAACCCGTTCTGGTGCATGCCAAAGTGCCCTTACTGGGTCATCATACAAGTGGTGTACGAAAGGAATTTTATCGGAACCGGGAAGATCTGTTGAAACATGGACTATATGATCCAGCCCCCAAGCTCCGTTTATTATTGCAGGGCGTGGGTTATGCCGAACATGAAATCAACCAGGCGGAAGCCTCGCTGCTTGCCAAAGTACTGGCCGATTTTGACCGCGTACAACAGGCTGCCGAACCTGATCCGGGGGGTGTGGAAGACCATGTATTTGCCCCTACGCCTGTAAAGGAGGAAACGGGAAAAAGAAGTCCCAAAGGCGGTGAAAAAGTGTTGATGGTTGATGCGGCCCTGCATGCAGTGGAAGAGATCATGCAATCATACCCGGAAGCGGTTTTATATGGTCAGGATGTGGGTCAGCGACTGGGTGGTGTATTCCGGGAAGCCGCAACCCTGGGTGATAAATTTGGCAGTACGCGTGTATTTAATACGGCTATTCAGGAAGCCTATATCGTTGGGTCAACCGTGGGAATGTCTGCGCTAGGTATCAAGCCCATTGTGGAAGTACAGTTTGCCGATTATATTTATCCGGGACTGAATCAACTGATTACGGAAGCCTCTAAATCCTGTTATCTCTCCAACGGAAAATATCCGGTGCAGATGGTGTTAAGGGTGCCTACGGGTGCCTATGGCGGTGGGGGTCCTTATCATAGCGGCAGTATAGAAAGCACCCTGCTTTCTATCAAGGGGATCAAAGTGGTATATCCATCTAATGCAGCCGATATGAAGGGCTTGCTAAAAGCGGCTTTTCTGGATCCCAATCCGGTAGTCATGCTGGAACACAAAGGACTTTACTGGAG
>JAGWTX010000489.1 GCA_028875955.1 Bacteroidota bacterium
AAAAATCATTTTTTCGACCAGGTACGTGAAGCCGAAATGCGGGGTGCCGATGAAGCAGAAATGAAACAGCTTCTTGGCAGGGCCCGTGCCAAAAAAGGGATGTTTGAAGGAGACCTGGAGGAAGGAGAGTTAGAGATTGGCCAGGTAAGTGCCTTAATCCATGCGATCAAACCCGCAGCGGAAGTTGTGGCGGAAATATGGCAGGAGTATATGAATGAATTGGCAAAGCTGAAAAACAGTTGACTCATTTCGATAACAATCTTGCCATTTCGTTGTTTTCGTATCCGTTTATGTTCAAAAAAAAACACATGAAATCTATCCTCGGTTCTTTGTTTCTGTTATTTGCTTTATCAGTTGGTGCTCAGAAAAACCAATCTGATGATCCGCTGCTGCAACTGGTACGGGCTTTTGCAGCAACCAGTTCTGTAACGGGCAGGGAAGGGACTGCAGCCGATTTTATACAATCATTGTTTCCCGCAGGAGAAATCAAACAGGATAAATTAGGGAACCTGGTCATGACGCTGGGTAGCGGTTTCCCGAAAAGACTTCTTACGGCTCCCCTGGATGAACCCGGTTATGTGGTCAGTCAGATCACAGCAGATGGCTACTTACGGATCACTCCTGTAGGCAGAGGTTTTGTAGGTACCATGGCCCACCAGTTTCTGGAAGGAAATGAAGTGATGATTGGTACGGAACAGGGTATTCGTTATGGTGTTTGTACGGTTCCTTCCACCCATTATGAAGGTTTGAGGGCCATACCGGAAAAATCAAAACCCGTTTTTCAATGGCAGGAAGCCTTTGTGGATGTAGGGGCAGGGAATGCCAAACAGGTTGAAGAAATGGGTATCCATCTGCTGGATCCATTAACCCTGCATAAGAAACCCCTGATCCTGCAATCATCCCTTGTAGCGCCTGCGGCGAAAGTGAAATCGGCAGCTATCGCATTGGCCATGGTGGCAAAGACCTTACAACAGCATCCCTTCCAGGGAACGGTGGTGATTGCCTGGACCTGTCTCGATCTGCTCAATGGAAAAGGTCTGGCGGATGTGATCAGACAAAACGGGCCATTTGAGGGAGCCATCCGGTTTAACCGAACAGGGGATAATTCTGTGCAATCCATTTTGCAAAGCGACAATAATCCGCTGGTAAAAAAGCAATATCAACTGGGATTACCTGCCTCGTATGCCAATACACCGGTAGAAATGGTATCGCTTCAATCAATCGATGGATTGATGCAAAACTGGCTTTCTGCAGTCGGTGTTCATGCTGCTGCTGAAGCGGTTATGGCGTATACTCCGAAAAAGGAGAAGGAACCCGCATTCAAACAATATTTACCCGAAGCCCGGTTGTTGGATCAATTGGTAGCCAGATATGGTGTAAGCACACAGGAAAACCGGGTGCGGGATTTTATACTAAGTGAATTACCCAAATGGGCCAAACCGGAAACCGATGCCAAAGGGAATATCATCTTGACTTTTGGAAAAGGAAAACAGCACATTGGTTTTGTGGCCCATATGGATGAAACCGGTTTTCTGGTAGACAGTATTCGCGATGACGGAAGTCTCGTACTCAAAACAAAAGGCGGATTTTTCCCCTGGTTATGGGAAGGGCAAGGTGGATTGATTCATATAGGCAATAAAGATCTACCCGTTCTTTTTGAACCACGCAACCATTACCTGAAAGCCACCCAAAGATTTTCTCCGGACCCTTTGATCGTGAATGCAGGTTTCGGATCCAGGGCCGAAGCGCTTGCGGCAGGAGTGGAAATAGACAAAAGTTCTGTTACCATGCCCAAGAAAATGATCCGGCTCAATGAACAGCGAGCAACCGCAAGGGGTTTTGACGACAGGGCCGGTTGTGCTGCCTTATTATTAGCCGTTCAACAAACAGACCCTTCTCAAATACCTTATACCGTAACCTGTGTCTGGTCGGTGGAAGAAGAAACCGGATTAACCGGTTCCAATTTTGCAGCAGCGTCTTTACAAGACCTCAGTGTCGTTTACCCGATCGATACTTATGTTTCATCGGATGCGCCTACCGAATCAAAAATATTTGGGGATTGTCCCCTTGGCAAGGGTGCCGTGATCCGGGTGCTGGAAAGTATCAATTTTGTTAACCGAACCCATCTGAAAACATTACAGGATCTAGCAGCCAGAAATAAAATTCCGGTACAATACGGAATGACTGCCGGCGGTACCGATGGTCAGGGTTTTCTGGAATACGATATTCCATCCGTACCACTTTCCTGGCCCGGCAGGTATTCTCATTCCCCCATTGAAGTGCTGGATTTTTCTGACCTGCATGGGTTGGTGGAGTTGATCAAAGCGATTATGAAGTGAGTTTGGCGTTTGGTGTTTGGTGTTTGGTGTTGGTTTAGAGTTGGTTTGTGGATTGTAGTCCCGCTATTTGCCGGATATTTGCTACGCTTCGATTTGTGGTCTGTTGTTGATAGTAAAATAACCTACTGTATCAAATTAAATACACGCGTACTAAATAAACAAAAGACTAAAGACCAATGCGCCAAAGACCAAATACGCCAAAGCGCATTTACCTGCTATTTCTGAATATAAATCCCATCAGCCTGTGAAATACTGGAGATGGTGAGATCATTGATACATACGTTTTCGGGGAGATTCGCGCAATA
>JAGWTX010000490.1 GCA_028875955.1 Bacteroidota bacterium
GGAAGCGGAGCCAGAACGAGCAGGGTCAGGTGTACATCCTTTCGCAGCATATTGATCACACAGAGGCTGATTAATGTTACCAGGTTGATCAGGTACATGATGGCAGGTCCTGTGTACATCCGAACCCTGCTGACATCTTCCGTCATCCGGTTCATCAGGTCACCCGTACTATGTGTTTTATAAAAATTGGTATCCAGTTTCTGATAATGCTGAAAGATCTCATTTTTCTGGTCAAATTCAATATGCCGGCTCATGACAATGATCGTTTGCCGCATAAAGAACATCAGGATGCCCCGCATCACAGCCAATCCCAGGATGGTGAGACTGCAAAGTGCAACGATCCAGGCAAACGTGAAATGTCCGTGTTCAATAAAATCGATAAACCATAGAACCAGGGAATCATGTATCGGTTTGCTAACCGAAGGTTTCGCACCCGGTAACCTTTGCTGTACCTGGTTTACCACAAAACCGGTAATCTGAGGTGCCAAAACCGCAAAATAGTTGGAGGAGATAACAAAGAGCATACCGATAAAGAAACGGTAGCGGTATTTCCAGAAATATTTATTGAGTGCTGCTAAGTGCTTCAAGAATCTAAAAAATTTATGCAAAGGTAGGATACCGGTGTGATTATCCTTCCCTGTTAAGGATAAGCGGATTTGGGAAATCCGGAAAAATCCTTATCTACCAGTTTACCATTTATCAAAACCCGCTCCCTGTAGGGACATATTCCCGTATTTTTAATATTTCCTTTACCATCCATGGGATTCATTAAACATTTTCCGCTGTTTCTTCTTTTCAGCTTCCTGGTGATCATGGGCTGCCAGGATAAATATCTCATGGAGCCCAACCTCCCATCTGCCGGCACTTTAAAAGCGGATAATGGCCAAAACTGTCTTCCCCAAAAAGTCAATGGTAACTGGATTGCCGGCAAAGCCCTCAATGATACCAATACGCTGGAAGTATCCATCAACGTGACCCGGACCGGCAATTACCAGGTACAGACCAACCTGGTGGATGGAATCCAATTCAGCGGTTCGGGCAGATTCGGAGCCAAGGGTGTTCAGGTTGTAACCCTGAAAGCGACAGGAACACCGGTTCAGGCAGGCACTGTTTCCTTTGTTGTTCAATATGACTCCAGCCAATGCAGTGTTGCTGTAACCGTGTTGCCGCCCGGAGGATTAACCGTTCCTGCCGAATATTCGCTGGCCGGCAGTCCGAATAGTTGTTTCCACAGCGTCTTATTTGGGAGTTATATACAGGGTCTTCCCTTGAATAACAGTGATTCGATGACCTTACAGGTTACGGTTACCAATCCGGGTACCTATACCCTGCAAACCAATACCGTAAACGGTTATCATTTTACCGGTTCCGGGCAGTTTACCAAGACCGGTATTCAGAAAGTAACCCTGAAAGGATCGGGAACACCTTTATTGACTGGCCAGGATTCATTTACAGTCAGTGGCAGCAATACGGACTGTACCATTCCTGTTACGGTGCTGACCGCTGTAAGCACTTCCAATCCGGATCATTTCCCTTTAACCTACCCCAGTTACTGGAATTATGATGATCTGCTTAATACCGGTGATACATTACAGTGGAAAGTAACCGATTCAACCCGGTTCAATGGGAACCTGTATAAAGTGATCAATCAGCAGGGAAAATTCGGGAATCCGGTGCCCGCATATTACAGGAAAACCGATTCGGTTTATTATGAAAATACGGATGTGGGAAAATATACGGTGTCATTCAATTTTCTGCCTGTGATTGTCGCAGATGTACCAATCCTGAGAGAATACCTGAAAACAGGTGACTCCTGGACCTCAAATGAATTCATCGGTCCTGCGGCTTTTGGCCAAACCATCTTTTACAGGTTGGATTTCACCTGTCTGGATGCAGATGCGACCGTGACCGTAAACGGTAAGAACTTTATACATGTTTATAAAATACTCCTGATGCCGAAAATCAAATCGGCCCTGACCTATCCTTACAACAGTACATCAGAAAAACTGGAATACTGGTATGCCAAAGGTGTGGGATTGATCTATTCAAAAACCATCAATAACAATTTCACAATCTACGAAAAGCAAATCCGTAACTGGCAGGTATTCTGATCTGACACGGTTTCCGGATGGATCAGATGGCTTTGCTAAATGTCTGTGCGTTGCTTTTCCTGCGCCATAACTGCGTATCGATCGACGCACTGATATTCCTGATAAAGGACCTGCCCTTATCGGTTACCTGAATATCAGCATCATTACAAACAACCAGGCCGTCTTCCTCCAGCATGGCCAGTGATCTTTTGGCATCGTTGATAAATGCTTCCGGCAACACTACTGCTTCCAGCCGGGTATGGTTGCGACACATGAGTTCCAGTATGTTTTTCCGGATCACCTGGTCTTCCTCGTTCAATCCATGTCCGTGAACCAGCGGAAACCTTCCTTCTGCAATGAGCGCTTCATAGGCTTCCACTTCTTTTTCGTTTTGGGCAAAAGCCGTCCATGCATCACTGATACTGGAAACACCCAGGCCAATAATCAGTTTGGATTGGGTAGTGGTATAGCCCATGAAATTTCTGTGCAGGTTGCCATTGGCTGCTGCGGTAAAGAGTTTATCTCCCGGTAAGGCGAAATGGTCCAT
>JAGWTX010000491.1 GCA_028875955.1 Bacteroidota bacterium
CAAAGCTGGTTGATATGCCCGGCTTCCAGGCTGTCCGGATGTTTGTCATCACTGCAAAACATCATCATCGATGGATGGTCCTCCAGTAATTCGATCAGTGCCTCAAAATTTTTGGCGGCGCTGCCTTCCCTGATCAGGATCTTCATGCCATGCTCTAGTTTTTCCAGTGCCTCTTCAGCTGTAAAACATTCATGATCCGTTGAGATGCCTGCTTCGATATAATTTCGGGCATCCTCACCCCTGAGCCCGGGTGCATGACCGTCAATGGGTTTTCGGGCAGCATGGGCAGCCGCTATCTTTTTCATGACTTCAGGATCCTTGTGGAGAACACCCGGGAAATTCATCATTTCACTCAGGTATAAGATTTCTTTCCGGGCAAGCAGGGCAGTTACATCCCGGCTATCGAGTACTGCTCCGGCTGTTTCAAATGAAGTGGCCGGTACACAACTGGGGGCGCCAAAATTGAATTTAAAAGGAACCTGTTTGCCATTGTCGATCATAAAGTTCACGCCTTCCAACCCACATACATTGGCAATCTCATGCGGGTCACTTACAGTACCTACAGTGCCATGAACCACCGCCATCCGGGCAAATTCACTGGGTATCAGCATGCTGCTTTCAATGTGCACATGACTGTCTACAAAACCCGGCAGAATGTATTGACCGATTACAGCCAACTCATCACCGATTTCCGTGATGGATACGATGATCCCATTTGCCACATCAATCCGGGCGGGGTAAATTGCTTTCTTCCAGACATCAACGAGGTTTCCGGTAAGACTGAAGTTTTTTACTGACATGATTAACGGTCCGTTCAAACAAATTAACAATACGGCTTGTTCCTTCCTCAGACTAAGCTGTTAGATTTGAGAAATCTTAAACGAAAGTAAGCATATGCGATGAGCCTTCATAGATTCTCCTCCCGACAGGAAATTTTGTTGGCATCATCAGGCATCCATCAACCAACTACAGTATGAAACGAATGAAAAAAATAATGGCAGGCCTATTCCTGCTGGCTGTTACACAAACCGTTCACGCGCAAACGGTGGAAGACATCATCGCCAAATATGAAACCGCGGAAGGGGGGCGTGAAAAACTGCAGGGGATTCAAAACCTGGAAGTGGTCAGCTCACTCAAAATGGGTTTTATGGGTAATACCATCGATATCCCCGTCACCCTGGTACGTGAAAAAGGGAAACTCTATCGCAAACAGATCGGCGGCATCATGGGTATGGGAGAAAGCTATACGATGATTACAGATACAGCCGGTTATGTGTATGTTCCTGCCATGCGCGGTTTTGGAAGAAGGGGAGGTGATGAAGGCGGTTTCGGAGGCCCGGGCGAACAGGGCACACAGCCTTCGATCATCAAAATCAGCCCGGAAGACCTGGCTGCCCAGCAGTATGAACTGGATTGCGATGGTCCTTTTGCCGCACTGGTTAACTACGCCGCCAAGGGACACACAGCCCAATTGATGGGAACTTCAAAAGTGAGTAAAGTGCCTTGTTACAAGATCAAGCTTACCCTGAAAAGCGGTCAAACGGTTTTCTATTACATCGATACAGAAACCTATCTGGTAAAGGAAATGGAAGCTACAGGCGAAATGGCGGTCAACATGACGGGTTTTGGAAGCATGATGAAAGCATTCGGAAGGAATCCGGACAAGAATACCAAGGCCACTTTATTGGTGAAAGAATACCAGGATTTCAATGGGATCAAATATCCGGTAAAAGCCGTACTCAGCCTGGGGCCTGTTGAATCCGACGTGGAGAATACCACTGTGAAGATCAACGAAGGGATCGAAGAAAAGTGGCATATCGTTAAATAAAACAAGTCAGGCTGACTGCCGCTGGTCAATTCGATTTTTTTGTGTGTGAATTGGAGATTAACTTACTCTCCCAATTTTAACACATGAGAAAACCATTTCTGCTATTGATGGCTGTTATCGTAACAGCTTCCGGCTTACAAGCCCAGCGTAAAGAAAAGACAAAAGTACAGAGCCCCGTTACCACTCCGGCATTGAATACGGATTCGATCCTGTTCTCCCATGTCAAATACCGTTTGGTCGGCCCGTTCCGGGGAGGACGCAGTGGTGCGGTAACCGGCAGTTACAAAAACAAAAACACTTTCTATTTCGGAAGTACCGGTGGCGGTGTCTGGAAAACACAAGACGGTGGCAGTAACTGGAAAAACATTTCAGACAAATATTTTGGCGGAACCATTGGTTCCGTGGCCGTTGCACCGAGTGATGAATCCATTGTTTATGTAGGTGAGGGAGAAAATACACTTCGTGGTAATGTTTCCGAAGGTCTCGGAGGCATGTGGCGCAGCGACGATGGCGGAAAAAGCTGGCATAACCTGGGTCTGAAAGAAGGACGGCACATTATCCGTATCATAATCGATCCCAAAGACGCCAACACGGTGTGGGTGGCGGTTATGGGACATTTATTCGGACCCAACGAGGAAAGGGGTGTTTACAAAACCACCGACGGCGGTAAGACCTGGAAACGCACTTTATATGTCAATAATCAGACTGCCTGTTCTGACCTCGTGATGGAACCCGGAAACCCTTCTGTTTTGTATGCCGGCATGTGGCGCGTTATCAGGACTCCGTATAGTATGGAAAGCGGTGGCGA
>JAGWTX010000492.1 GCA_028875955.1 Bacteroidota bacterium
GAACCCTGCTGTATACCCAATTCATAAGTGGTGCTTCTTTCAGGAGTTAGTTGTTTGTTCCCATATTGACTGTATAAATGATACAGGGAAGGAATCTTATAGGCAGAAGAGATATTCAGGAAAAATTTGGTACTCCCATTCAGGTTAAAAGAGGGGTTAAATGTGAAGGTCCCGTTATTGCCGTAAATAGAATGATGGTTATATCTGCCCCCCATTTCCAGATTGAAGGAATGCAGGTCTGATATCAGTAAAGAACCATAAGCGGATAGCTGGCTGATGCCGGCGCTGTCCTTACTCAGTGTGGTTTGATAGGGGCCAAAGGCACCTGTACTGAAATAATACTGATCGGAATTTTGCCTGATGTATTCCAGACCGGAAACCAGACTGATGTTTTTGGAAAGCCTGGTATTGCCAAATGTTTCCAGCGTGGTGGTGGCACCTGCATAGCGGCCTGTTGCATAAGTGCTGTAAATGCTGCTGATATCGTTACTGTCATTGGTGAAATTTCGCTTTGCCTGCTGATAGCTTGCCAGCAAATTCCATAATATAGCTTTTCCTTTGTACTGCATGCTGAAACCCCCAAGGTTGTTCTTGTTTTGGCCGGTATAATCTTTGTCATCTGTAAATGCCCCCGCATCATAATCAGCGCGGTAGGAACTGAAGTTCCCAAATGCAGAAGCGGATAGTGCGGGAGTAAGTTGGTAACGTAAGGAAGCCTGTACACTGTTTTGTGTAAAACCGTCCTTATCAAAACTGCCGCTTTGCAGACTGTCGTATGCTGCAGAAATACCCTTGCTTTTTGTCCGGCTGTATTGAATATGATAACCCAGTTTTGCGAGGGTGCCGCTGATGCCGGCGCTTAGTTTTTCGGTCTGGTAACTGCCATAGCTGATGTCTGCGTTGGCGACGATTGCTTTTTTGGCTTCCTTCTTCAAAAACAGCTGTATCACGCCTGCCACGGCATCACTGCCCCAGAGGGTGCTTTGTCCCCCTTTCAGGATCTCGATATGATCGATCTCCTGAAGCGGGATGCTGTTAAAATCAAAACTGTTGTTGATCTGGGAAGGATCAAAAACCGGGATCCCGTCAATCACCACCAGCATATTACCAGTAGCCGCGCCCCTGAAATAAATGTCCTGGTTGGTGCCGGGGGTATTGTTGGCGCCATTGATAAAAAAACCGGCCTGGTTGTTTAATAATTCACTGAGGCTTTTACCTGCATTGTTTTGAAGGGTTTGCCGGTCAATCAGTGTAACGATCTTACCTGTCTGTGATTGTTTGAGGCTGGATCTGGTGGCGGTGGTTACGATCACATCGCCGGAACTGCCGCTTAATGTGTCTTTTTGCGCTGATACAAGCGTGCTGCCCGAAATCAGGCATGTCATGAGTGTTAGGATTTTGCTCATTGTTGGTTGTTTAAAATGAAACAATGAGCTTTCAGGAAAATAAAAAAAGGGAGAAATATAAATGACCGCTGCAGCAGCCTTTTACATTCCATGCTTTTCACCCGAAAGCCGTGAATGGTTGTTTGTACCAGGCAGGTCTTCTGGCTCGCTCTCTGTTGAATACCTTCCCATTCCCTTAGGAACAGTGGTTAGAAGATCCAACGGGGTGAAGTAATGTTCACTTCACCAAAAGCTTACAGCTACGGGGATAGCGCCGGAATTACACCGGACTTCCCTTTTAATCCCGCTTATAGCGGGAACCGAATACAGGGCAAATGTAATTCTGTAAAACATAACTTGCGCTTTCTATTTTAGTAAGTTTTACACGTTGCGTTGAAAACTAAAGTATTTTGGTTTTTGGTCTCCCGCTATTCGCGGGATCTTCGCTTCGCTGCGATTTGGTCTTTGGTTTTTAGTCTCCCACTATTCGCGGGATCTTCGCTTCGCTGTGATTTGGTCTTTAGTCTTTAGTCTTTGGTCTTTGGTTTTTAGTCTCCCGGTATTCGCGGGATCTTCGCTTTGCTGCGATTTGATTTTTTGACTTTTGACTTTTGACTTTTGGTCCGGGTGGATTCAATGGATACGATTCTCTTTTGGATTCGGCTAAGTTTGTTACATTTAGTCCCACATGAAAATGCTATGGAAGGAAAACAAAAATTAAATCTGTTTAGTTTCACCATGATCGTGGTGGGACTGGTTATCGGGATGGGGATTTTCCGAACGGCGGCCACCAGTGCCAAGGACGCCATTGAACCTTCCGTATATTTTACTGCCTGGTTACTGGGCGGTTTTTTTGCTTTATGCGGGGCATTGACCTATGCTGAGATCGGAAGCCGGTATCCGGTAACGGGTGGTTATTACAAAGTGTTTTCCTATGCCTATCATCCCAGTATCGCCTTTGCGATCAACTGTATCATCCTGATCAGTAATGCGGCCAGTTTAAGCGGGGTTGCCCTGATCGGCAGTGGCTACATCACCAAATTGTTTCCGCAGGTAGGCTGGACAGACATTGATAAGGCATTGATCAGTTGTGGCGCCATACTTGCCTTTTATGTTGTCAACCTGATGGGGCTCAGGATGAGTTCCCGCGCACAGAATTTTTTGATGCTGATCAAAATCAGTATGATCATCGTGTTGATACTGGCACTTTTCTTTCCGCATCATGAAGTGGCA
>JAGWTX010000493.1 GCA_028875955.1 Bacteroidota bacterium
AATGAATGTGGATATTCCCTATATGCATTCCCCGCATGCATTTTATATCCCCATGATCCTGTCATTGGTGGTATCGGTTGTGATCAGTTGGTATTTTATGAAGAAAAAATGGTTTTAAGATGGCGTTATTTAATGTAAGGGTATATGGATTGTTGTTTGACCGGTACAATCGTTTATTGGTGAGCGATGAATTTATCCGCGGGAATTTTTATACCAAGCTTCCGGGTGGCGGTTTGGAAATCGGCGAAGGCACCCGCGATTGCCTGAAAAGGGAATTCATGGAAGAAACAGGATTGGAGGTAACCGTAGGCGAGCACCTATATACCACGGATTTCTTTCAGATCTCAGCCTTTAATAACAAAGACCAGATCATATCCATCTATTATTCCGTGACCGCCTCAGACCCGATAGACATCAAAACCCAAACCCAACCCTTCCAGTTCACACCTGATCAGATCGCAGACCCGGATGGAGAATCAGAGGTTTTCAGATGGATTGAATGGGATTCATTGAGTGAAAACGATATGTCGCTTCCCATCGATAAGGTCGTGATCGGGCTTATCAAAAAAAATCAATCCCTGAAGAAGGGTAAGCATCACAACTCCCTGTAAAAACGCATACGGTTCGCTGGCAATCTTGCGGATGGTTGGTGGTTATCCTGCTGCAGGAATATTTACAAAAGCCTCTTCATCCCTTCCCATGGCGGCGAGTTTCATTTTCCGGGCTGTTTCATGACCGAGGTATTTTTCGATCCTGCTTTCCAATAGATATATCAGCGGTGTCAATACAATGGCCATGGTAAATTTGTACATATAGTTTACCAGGCAAATGGCCAATACCAGCTGCCAGCTCCAGTTGTTTCCCAATTTGAAAGCAATAAAAAGCACTACGAAACTATCCACCAATTGTGACACCAGGGTGGATCCCGTAGCACGTAGCCACATCCATTTATCACCGGTAACTTTTTTGATCCGGTGAAAAACGGTGACATCTACAATCTGGCTGACCAGGAAGGCGGTAAGGCTTCCCAGAATGATCCACATCCCCTGTCCGAAAATACCGCCAAAAGCATCCTGCATATTGGGTATCCCCTTTGTCTGTCCGGTACTGATCCAGAAGTCAGCCGGGGGGATCCGCATGGCCGTATAAAACATCAGAAAGGCATAGGATATCAGAATAATGGCCGTGTAACTGATCCTTTTCACGGCTTTGGGTCCATAATATTCATTAACGATATCCGTGATGATAAATTCAAGCGGCCATAACAAGACACCACAGGTCAGGTTGAACGAGAGACCCGATTGACCAAAGAGGGTGAAATTAGCCGGGGTTCCACCCAATAGTTTTTCCAGTGAAAAGATCTTGCCACCGATACATTCCGCAATCAATGCATTGGCAACAAAAAAACCGGTAATTCCCAAAAAGAGTTTGGTGGGCTTGCTTTTTAAAATATCCTGTATCATGAAGGAAGAATAAAATGAACAAATATCTGCAAGAACAGAAAGAACAGGTTTGTAACAGCTAACCAGACAGGAAAGTTGACTAATTTATTTTGCAGACGTCTGACCAGCCAGGCAATGACGGCAGCCAGATTTACAAAAGGCGCCAGCAGCCACCCCAGTATGACGATGATACTGGTGATATCCTGAACCTGGATAAGCGTGGGGGTTCTTTGTAAAGCCAGACAGACCAGAAACAGCCCGTTACAGATCAATGCCAGCCTTGCCAAAAATAAAACCCCCTTCATAAAAAATTTCGTTCAAAATAACATTAATTTGCTGCACTTAACCCTTTACAGATGAAAAATTTTCAATGGAAAAAATTACTGCCCCATGCCATTGCGGTGGTTGTTTTTATAGTGGTAGCCCTGGTTTACTGCAAACCCACACTCGAAGGCAAAGTTTTGCAGCAAGGCGATGTTACTTTGTGGAAGGGTTCTGCCCAGAATTCGTTCGATTTTCAGAAAAAACACGGTTATTTTCCATTATGGTCAAACGGGTTGTTTAGCGGTATGCCTGCATTCCAGATCACCAGTGTAGGCACTAACCCCGTATCGGTTGTATATGCCAATAATATTTTAACCTTAAACCTGCCCAAGCCAGTTAGCTTTTTCTTCCTGGCCTGTGTTTGTTTCTACTTCCTAAGCCAGGTATTGAAAGTGAACCCCTATGTGGGTTTATTTGGCGCGCTTTCTTATGCGTATGCAACATATAACCCTATCATAATCAGTGTGGGACATGATACCAAAATGCAGGCTATTGCTTATTTGCCGGCATTCATTGGTTCATTGCTTTTGCTGTATGATAAACGATACCTGTGGGGCACGGCATTCACGGCTTTATTCACGGCTTTGCTGATATCAGCCAATCACCTGCAGATAACCTATTACGGCTTTCTCATTGCCTTGATCATGAGCATCAGCTTTGGCATCAAATGGATAAAGGAAAAAGATTTCAAACGTTTATTTACGGCAGGCGGCCTTGCCATTGGTGCAGCCATATTGGGCATTCTTGTAAATGCCGTAATGCTGTTCACTACCTACGAATATTCCAAACGCACCATCCGCGGGGGCAGCCAGCTGGCCGATGAGAAAGGAGGTGTTACCAAAACAGGACTGA
>JAGWTX010000494.1 GCA_028875955.1 Bacteroidota bacterium
CTTGGATAGAGTTCATACCGCAGATCCAGGTTGGTCACTTTGGTTCTTACCAGGGATTTGTTACCGGTAGTTGTGGCACCCAGGTCAAAATCGAAGAAGGCAAACGGACTCAGCTCACGGAACTCAGGACGTATCACGGTTTGTGACCCTGATAAACGCAGGTTGGTCTGCTGGTTTAATTTATAGGTCAGGTTCACACCTGGCAGGAAATCATCCACTTTGCTGTAAACATGACGGGGGTCTTTTTGCTGAAGGCTTCCCACCACCTGGTCAAAATTCTCCCAGCGAAGACCCCAGGTTGCACGGAGGCTCCTGTTTAACTGGTTATCAAATTGCAGGAAACCCGCATTTAAGATCGTATTGGCGATATAGCGGTACTGATCACCAAAGATCTCATTAAAGGCAAATTTGTTATCGAAACCTGTTCCGAAATTTTCGGGACTGAATACCACATCCTCACTCAGCAAACGAAGGGAAGGATTATCGGAAGGCAGGTAAATGGAGAAGGGTCTGGAATCAAACAGACGGTCTTTCACCTGAAGCATATAACCCGCTTTCACCGATTGCTTCAATCCGCTCATATAGAAACTCTTGTCCACATCTCCCCCGCCGGTATAGATATAATCATTCAGGAAACCATAATAACGGCTGCCGCTTTTCTGCGAGGTTTTGGATGCAGAGATCAACAGTGTATAAGGTGAGTTGGGAACGGAAACGTTCTGGTTGTACTGGATCCTGCGCTGATCAGGAATATACTGGTCCAGGATATTGAAACTTCCATACCAGTGGATCTTGGCTCCCAGGGAAGGCAGGTTGTGTTCTCCGGTAACCTGGGTATTAAAAAAGGTATTCGCTTTTAAAGCCAGTTCGGTTGCACGTATGTTCTCACCATTGATCGGATCATTTTCAAAATCCTGACCGGTACGTTTGGTGGTATAATCGGTTGAATTGATATTCAGGATGGTCTTCCAGGAGATCTTGTTATTGTTTCCCAGTTGCAGGGTCACATTACCCAAAGCACCCCATAAGACATCCTGGCTGTATTTGTTATTGTAATAATCAAAGTTCAGACTGGCTACCCCGCTGCTGATGGAATACAGACGGTTCTGGAAATAGGTTCTTTTAAAACTATTGTTATACGTAAGCGCCAATACCACGCCCAGTTTGTTGTTATTTCCGAATTTGGAATTAAACCCGCCACTCAGCTGAAAAGACTTGTTGGTTACGGGAAAGAAATTGGAACTGTTCTTTGTGGTACCCCAGATATTTTTGAATTGCTTGCCATATTCCGTTTTCTGTGTCTGATCCAATGCGTTAAACGCGGATTTGGTAGGTAAGCCGTCCGGCAGGGCGCGGGTACCATCGTCAAAACCGAGCCAGTCAAGTTTTCCACCCTGGTAAGTGTAGAAATCGTTCCCGGTGGTCTGGGTATTAAAACCCGTTCCTAACTGGATATTGAAGAAAGAGGTAGAAGGAATATCTTTTGTATTCACCTGGATCAGGCCACCCGCCCACTCGCCGGGTAATTCGGGTACGAATGCTTTGTTGATGATGATATTATCGATCATTGGTGCAGGAAACACGTCGAAAGAAAATGTTTTACGGTCAGGTTCTGTACTGCTCAATAACACACCGTTCAGCATGGCCTGGTTATACCTGTCTGCCAGACCGCGTACCACCAGGTATTTACCATCCTGTACAGAGGTTCCGGGAACCCTTTTCAATACCTCACTGGTATTCTTATCGGGAGATCTTTTGATGGATTCAGCAGAGATCACCTGTGCAACGGTAGAGGTATTTTTCTGGTAGGCGATCAGTGCATTGATGGTTTCACCACGGGCGCTTCCACGGGGAGAGGATTTTACCACAACCCCTTCGAGTGCCTTACCGGCTTCTTCCATGATCACATCCACCACTTCTTCTTCATTTACATGAGAGATCGTGATCTGATCAACCAGTTTGTCCTTATAACCCACATAAGAAAGCGTGATGCTGTATTTTTTGCCGAACTCGGCCGTAAAGGAAAAATGTCCGTCCACATCAGTCTTGGTAAATCCATTGGCTGCACCGGAGATCTTGATGGTAACGCCGGCCAGGCCTTCATTTCTACTATTCGAAACCTTACCGGTGATCTTGCTGCTTTGCGCAAGAACCGAAAGAGACAATACAGTTAGGAATACTAAGGAAACTATTTTCTTCACAGCAGGTATTTTATGTGTGCGAAAGTAGCCGGGGTGTGTTAACGAATTGTTACGAGAATGTTACCGAGATATTATTAAACCTATTTTAAAACTTTTTTATAGCTTTTTTAAAACTTTTAGAGATGTATCTTTCTCATTTTCAATAATTTTTAGAAAATGCGTACTTTCAGGTTCGTATAGAAATTTTACTTTATGGATACCCATCTGCACCACCCGCCCCACCCGGATCATCACCATCATACGGAAGAGCATCTGACCAGCTCTGAGATATTAACCGATATCGTGATCGGGATGTCGGACGGACTTACCGTTCCCTTTGCACTGGCTGCGGGTCTGAGCGGTGCAGTTACTGATGTACACCTGATTGTGATTGCCGGTATTGCCGAGATCGCAGCGGGCTCCATTGCCATGGGTCT
>JAGWTX010000495.1 GCA_028875955.1 Bacteroidota bacterium
AAAAAAAATCTGATAGTAGCCAGCCGGTATTTTCTCTTAAAATAATTGAAAACGGATAGTCGGACTAATTTTCTCCTAATACCCTTATATGAAAAAAGCAAGTTTTTTTCCCATCCTTTGTTTTTGTGCAGTAGCAGCGTTTTCGCAAAAACCCAAAGAGGATTATTTTGGTTTCAAAAAAGACGGAACGCCCGAAAACGATGTGTCAAAAGCCGCCTATTTCCTCCAAAGGGTAATGGAAAATGATACCACCATTATTTGCCGTTATTATCAGGCGGAAGGACCCCTGATCAGATGGGAAACTTTTTACGACACTACCTTACAAATACCCAATGGCCGGTTTGCCTGGTATAATAAAAAAGGAGACCTGGATAGCACCGGTTACTGTTACCGGGGTAAAAAAGACCGGACCTGGATATATGGGTATGATAAAAAAGGGAAACCCCTGCTTACCGAAAAATACCAGAAAGGGATCCTTCTGCAAAGGATCAATTACAAAACCCGGAAAGTATTTGCCAATGGGATAGAAACCGATTTACAGGATCCTGTTATCACACAGGAAAAAACCGGTGCAATGACTTTAGTAAATGATAAACCGGCAACCTATGTAGCGGGTGGAATCCCTGGCTGGATGGATTATTTGGCCAACAGTATTCAGACCCCGGCGAGATTTATCGGTATTGCTGGTCCCAATTCCGAAGGCCGGGTGGGGGTTGAATTTTATATTTCAACCAATGGGAAAACAAACGACCTGTTTATCTACCATTCCACAGAATGGTCGGTAGACATGGAAGCCATGCGGGTTATCAGAAACAGTCCCCCCTGGAATCCTGCCCTGAAAGCAGGCGTCCTGGTAACCTATCCCCAAAAACAGATGCTGACTTTTGTGGTGAAGCCTTAAATAGCGTAACTGTTTTTTGCCTGTCAACCATGCAATTGATGCAAAGGGCGTGATAAGGTTTCAGAACTGATTTGCAGGTTGCATGAGCGAATACATGCCATTAACTGCCTTTACGCTTATCCATCAATACGGCCGCCACTCCCACCAGACTGATGCCGATACCCGCATATATGGGCCATGCGAGGCTTTTGTGTTCCTTCTGGTTTATCACAAGGGGTCCCAATTCAGCCACTTTGGTGGTCTGGGTATAATTAATAGAAGTGACGATACACATGAGTATGCCTAGTATAATAAGAAAGATGCCAGCTGTTTTCATGAAATATTTTTTTGACAGGTTTTAATTGAGACAAAGGTTTTTCTTTTTACCGGTTAAGTTTTGTGTTTATAGGATCCATTCTTACATAATTCACAGATGTTTTCCCATTCATCCTATTAGAAGAAACATGTCAAAGGTTTTGACCGGTCCCGGAATTTTTCAGTAAGGCAGAAACCATTGATGATGTATCTACTACGCAGCAATTAAATAGGCAATGCCAAAAAGCGATCAGGCAAAGCAAAAAAGGAAACCTTCATTTTCGGGATCAGCGTGCCGGATGTACAATGGAAACCAGTAAAACAGAAGTGCGGTTACAAAACCACTTTGCTAACCGATTCATTCTCTGGTTTTTATAAATTTCTCATGATTTCAACTGCAAAAACTTCTGCGCTGGTATGGTTTTTGAAATGTGCTAAATAGCTTTTAGTTCAAAAATGTTTAGCCATGCTCAAATTCCTCGAAGCAAAATGGTTTGATATCGGTCTTGTGATCTCATTTGTCATCATCAAGGGAATACTGTTACATCTGAATAAGATGAGTAATGCCTCACTGGCCTTGTGGATGGGTTTTGCCGCTTTATTATTGCATCATGCCGAAGAATATCACTGGCCTGGTAACTTTTCCCAATGGATAAACAAGCTTTTCTACAAAGGCAGACAAGAAGTGAACACACCCGTTCAGCTTCATTATTCTTTTATCATCAACGTGGGAGTTGAATGGAGCAGTTTTCTGCTGGCAGCATTTTTGGTTGATCGTGCCTGGTGGCTGGGCATTGCAGTCATGCTGTTTTGTTTGGGCAATTTTTTCAAACATGCCATCTATTATACAATCCGATCCGGAACATGGTATAATCCGGGAATGATCAGTTCCATCATTTTTCTACTCCCGGTTTCGCTTTATTTTTTCTGGTCCGTTTTGCATGACCCCGATATCGCCATCTGGAATTATTGTATAGGCATACCACTGGGTATCTTTTTCAGCCGGGTAAGTTCCGTGCAACTGATAGAGTGGATCAGGGGTACAAAAGAATTATTGACTGTCAACAACCCGAAACAGAAGGTTTCAGTACAGAAACTGGATATAGGAAGCAGGGGATAGGGCCTTTATCGCATTGCTCAATTGCCCTGTTTCCTGACATATTTTGTCAGGATCACAATCACCTGACCTTCAATACGACCTTCAATCTGATCTGTATTGTCTTCCACTAAACGGATATTCTTTACAACGGTTCCCATTTTTGCATTCAGGGTGGAACCTTTTACATCCAATGATTTTGTGAGTACAACGGTATCTCCCTGTGAAAGGATCATTCCATTGGCATCCCTGTGCAGGTCTACCGTTCCATCATCTTCCTCATCACCGGCAGCCCTGGCCCAGGCGAG
>JAGWTX010000496.1 GCA_028875955.1 Bacteroidota bacterium
CCGCTGGCTCCGGTAATGGCAATGGCAATTTTATTTGACATAATGCAGGGAAGATTAAAGTAAGGAAGAAACAAACCTTATTAACCCATTTCAACTAAAATGGTTCAATCGGGTCCGGGCTTTCATTCCCATACAAAGATAGTTTGAAACAGGCAGTAACCATAAAGCAAAACCCCTGAATAAACAGGGGTTTTGCTTTGACCAGCTAATTTGATTCGTATTCACTAATCTTTGTACATGATCTCATAGTATTCGTGTGCCATCCGGTTGCTGTCAAACTGAAAACGAACATCCCGCATTCCGTTTTTCTGGATCTGGCGCCAGGTATCAAAATCGTCATAGTACAACGGCAGGATCTGTTGTTCAAGTATTTCGTAGGTCTTATTCAGGTCATATTCATCCTGTTCATGAACCGTCATGTTATCATAATCGGCTTTGGGTACGACAAATCCATTGTTGCCATGATTGATAAATTCGGGTATCCAGCCATCATCGGTTGAGAAGTTGACTGCACCATTCATGGCTGCCGTCATACCACTGGTTCCTGATGCTTCGCGCGGAACCCTGGGATTATTGAGCCAGATATCAGCCGCCTGTTTGAGGCGTTTACTGAGCGCGAGTTCATAACCGATCATAACGGATACGTTCTTATACTGCTTACTCAGATGCACCAGGTTATTGAACTGCGAAATGGCGGGGAAGTCCTGTGGATAAGGCTTTCCTGCCCAGATAATCTGAACCGGGTAGCGTGTGCTGTTTACCAGTTTTTCAAATCTCTCCATATCATAGGTCAGCATATCTGCCCGTTTGTAACCGGCAAACCTGCGTGCCCATACAATGGTTAGCACATTGGGGTCAAATATCTTCCCGGTCTGATCGGCCACGATTTCAAACGCTCTTTTCTTCAGGAATTTTTTTCGGTCGTCAAAAGCGTAATCATTACCCTCTTCCATGGCACGATGCATTTGCTTATCGGCCCAATAGCGCCAGTTCTGCGCGTTGGTTATTGAGGCTATGGGACAGATCCCTTCATAGTGCGACCACATTTTCCGGCTTACTTCACCATGGAGTGCCGAAACGCCATTTGCTTTTCTGGCAAACCGCAGAGCAGCCAATGAGTGATTGAACTGATCATCTTTCATGCCGGTCAGTTTCCGCACTTCATCAATACTCAGACCACAGAAATAACTCATTTTATGACAGAGATAGATATCATGTTTTTCGTTCCCGGCCTCTTCAGGGGTATGGGTCGTAAAGACCAGTTTCTCTTTTAACTTGGCTACACTTTTGTATTTGTTCAACAGATAGAATGCGGCAGATAATCCATGGGCTTCATTCAGGTGGTAAACATCCGGTTGAAAACCCAGTTCATCCACCAGTTTGGCACCCCCAATGCCCAGCAGAATAAACTGCGCAACTTTTGTAGCCACATTGGCATCGTATAAGCGATGGGTGATGGTCTGGGATACATAGTCGTTCTCCGGAAGATCGGTGCTGAGGAGAAACAGTGGTGCACTGCAAAAGGTATCCGGGTTCAGGTAATAAGCTTTTACCCAAACCGGGTGTTCGTGTATCAGGATCTGAAATTTGATGCCGGTATCCTCTAAAAAACTGTAATATTTTTCCATGAAGGTCACCTGCAGGGTCTGGTCCTGGTTCCGGGTCTGATCATAATATCCGTATTTCCATAAAATACCGATACCGATCATATTCTGGCGTAATTCAAAGGCACTCCGTAAATGGGATCCTGCCAGAAAACCCAGTCCTCCGCTATAGATCTTCAGGGGTTGGTGAATGGCGAATTCCATGGAAAAATAGGCGGCTTTTTTTGCATATTCTTCATTGATCTGATAGGGGACCTTGTAATTACGAAAGTTCATTATATGGCTTTTTATTGAAAATTTTGCGTTGCAATATAGGGGTATTTCATTAAAATGTATTTTATACACATTGTAATGTGGGAAACCTTTGCCAGGTTCACTTATCATAAACTATCCGGCAGATACCCCATCAATCGCAGAACGGAAACCGTTCCGATTGGAATGGGCATTACCGGCTCATTCCCGTAAGGGCAATTCATGAAGAGATAACAGAATGATGTATTCATTTTTTATGAATTTATTTTTTCGTTGGGTTGGTTTGAAAAAACAGATAGGTTTTGTGAATGACAGTCAGTACCAGCACAAAACACAGATAATATCCCAATCCTTTACAGTTGGCATAGACATCTTCGATATCAAATCTCCCGTGTATATGAGACCGGGTGAATTTGTTGGCTAACTGTTGCATGTATTCTATCAAAACCCCAAAAATGGCCAGAAGTATCAGGATGATCCACAATCTTTTTCTGTACAAAAGATGAAAAAACGCAGCGGCTCCTATATAGAAGGATGTGTGCAATAATTTGTCATGTCCCCTAAGCGGAACCGGTATTTTGATCAGGAACCCGATAATGGCCAAAAAGATGGCCAGTAGGGAAATACAAAGTTTGGTGGTTGCGGACATACGAATTTCTAAGGGGTTCTTTAGGGAAGGGTTAGCAATATTGGTAATTTTTTAGTCAGGCGCCTGGTAAAGGATAAGGATGGTGATTATGGA
>JAGWTX010000497.1 GCA_028875955.1 Bacteroidota bacterium
GATGAGATCAATCATATCCTGCCGATCATCCGGAGTAAACACAAAGTGATAAAAGTGATCATTGAAAGCGGGGTACTGACGGAGGATGAAATTATCAAATGCTGTGATATCTATGGGATAGCTGGGATTGATTATTTGAAAACTTCCACCGGCTATGCAGAAAAAGGTGCTTCCGTGGAAGCCGTGCAAATGTTCCGTAAACACCTGCCGGAACAGGTACAGATCAAAGCATCGGGAGGCATACGGGATTATGCTTTTGCCAAACAGCTGATTGAGGCGGGTGCCACCCGTTTGGGTTGCAGTGCCGGTATCGCCATCGTGGAAGGAGCCCCTGCAGATAAAACAGGATATTAACAATTCTGTACATCGCTTTGGCAGGGTAATCGCAGCGCTGTCCTATCTTTAATATGCATTGTTTACCTGGCGAAACCTATTTTATGAAACCTGTGTTGACATCCTTTTTACTAAGCGCCTGTCTGTTACTGTTTCAAAGCACAGAAGCGGCAGATACTATCACGATCAGAAAAGACCCCCGTTTAGACATCCTTAGCCAGAAACAGCGGGAAGCCAACCAAAGGAATGCCATGTTAATGCCTGACGGACTGCTCAGGGGATACCGGATCCAGGTGATCAGCACACCCAGAAGAGAGGAAGCTTTCAGCATACATGCTGAATTATTAAAAAAATTTCCGGACGAGAAATCATATGTTACCTATCAATCACCCAATTTTCGGGTTCGAATCGGTAATTTTATCAGGATGGAAGATGCGGAGCCATTAAAAGCCATCCTGAATAAGCAATATCCCCATGGCGTTTATATTGTTGCGGATGGCGTGGAATATCTGCCCAGGGAAGAAGAGGATACCTTAACACAATGAGTAACATGCTACAAGAAAAAATACAATCCCTGGCATCTGCTTATGCTGCAGAATTTGTTTCCATAAGACAGCACCTGCATGCACATCCCGAATTGAGTTACCAGGAATTCGAGACCAGTAAGTTTGTGCAGGATAAACTTGCCGAAATAGGGATTCCCTACCGCATTATTGCCGGCACGGGTGTACTGGGGATACTTACAGGTAAAAATCCTGACAGCAAGGTGATGGCATTGCGTGCAGATATGGATGCATTGCCGATACAGGAGGAAAATGAGGTAGCGTATAAATCTCAAAACCCCGGTGTCATGCACGCCTGCGGGCATGATGTTCATACGGCTGTTTTGCTGGGAGCGGCTAAAATCCTCCATGAATTAAAAGGCGAATGGGAAGGTACAATCAAGTTGATCTTTCAACCCGGTGAAGAAAGAAATCCCGGCGGCGCGAGTTATATGATCAGGGAGGGTGTGTTGGAAAACCCCAGGCCACAGGGCATATTCGGCCTGCATGTGCATCCCGGTCTGGATCTGGGGAAACTTAGTTTCCGCAAGGGAAGGGTAATGGCCAGTGCCGATGAAATCTATATCACCATCCGCAGCAAAGGCGGTCATGCAGCTGCACCGCACCTGACGGCAGATACGCTGTTAATCGCTTCCCATTTAGTGGTAAGTCTGCAACAGGTCATCTCCCGGAACAACAATCCATTATCCCCGTCTGTATTATCCATTTGTTCCATACAGGGTGGACATACCACCAATGTGATACCCAGTGAAGTGAAAATGATGGGCACTTTCCGAGCGATGGATGAAACCTGGCGGAAAAAAGCACACGGGCTGATCCGTAAACTGGCGGTGGGACTAGTTGAATCCATGGGAGCGGAAATTGATCTGCATATCGATGTGGGTTATCCAACCGTTGACAATGATCCGGTTCTCACAGATCATGCCTGGAAACAGGCCGAAACCTATATGGGTAAGGAAAATGTTTCAGAAACCGAAATGCGGATGGGTGCCGAAGATTTCGGTTATTATACCCAGGTGATTCCGGGATGTTTTTACCGGCTGGGTGTTCGTAATACCGAAAAAGGAATTATCCATAATGTACATACCCCCCTGTTTAATATTGATGAACGGGCTATCGAGACCGGTATGGGTATGATGGCCTGGCTGGGTGCTTCTGTAAATTTGTAAATTCTTTTTTATCAGGTATGCATGGCTTCTCTGAAGGCCCAGCGGATGCATCGTTTGTAGGATCATCCGTTGAAGGGAACTTCAGTTCCTGCATCATCAGCTACCCAATGAAAAGATGCGGCTTATAGAAATATTGAACGATTCCCGGATGATTTTATGTTTGTACTGAAGAAACAGGGTTGTGGGAAACACCTGAAATAGCCTCCTTATCATTCATAGTACAGGGCATTGCTATGATAAGCAGTGTGTTGAATGCTGAAAAGCAATTCAATTGAAAATCTTCATGATGCGGCTTTTATTTTCTTAGATAATATGTTGTGAAATTGGATACCCCGCCGAACGGATAGCTGGTATGAGGAACCCAGTTGCCAGCCACCGGGAACTACTGAATCTCTTATAGGTTAGAATGAAAATATACCGGAAGAAAAACTGAACAAAAAATAAGGTCCGGGTGGGGAAATACCGGGTTTATTAAATAATATCCAAAAAAAGGGTGCTTTATTGTGTTTCATCCAAAAAAAGCCCTGAGC
>JAGWTX010000498.1 GCA_028875955.1 Bacteroidota bacterium
AGTCTGGTGTTTTTTCCTTTACAGGATCGATGTATTTCCAATCGCCCGAACGCAATGACATGGTAAATGATTCTTCGATCATTTTCTGTCTGCCTTCTTTTGAGTTACCCAACAATACCGGGAGGAGGTTTTTACTATCCGGCGCTTCCTGTTTGTGATCCACTTGAATGCCTACCAGTTTTGCCAATGATGCAAAAAAGTCAACCTGGCTGATCAGCGCATTGCTTTCACCCGGTTGGATTTTACCCGGCCAATACGTAATCGTTGGCACCCGGGTGCCTCCCTCGTAGGCACTGTATTTTCCGCCTTTGTATATGCCTGCAGGATGATGATCGCCCAACAACTGAACAGCCTGGTCGGCATACCCATCATCCAAAACAGGTCCGTTGTCACTACTGAAGATCACAAGCGTGTTGTTTTCCAGTCCGAGTTTTTGCAAGGTTTTCATCACTTCTCCGGTCATCCAATCCATTTGTACGATATCATCTCCTCTCGGACCCATATGCGTGGCACCTACGAATTTTGCATTGGGTGCGCGGGGTACATGAATGCTGGGCAGGCTATAATACAGAAAAAAAGGTTTGTCTTTGTGTGCGGTGATAAATGCGGTAACCTTGTCGTTTAACACGGTGGCAAAGTCTTCGTCTTTCCAATAAGCCTGATGACCGCCTTTCATAAACCCGATTCGGCTGATGCGGTTCACGATGGTTCCACTATGCTGGCTATCAGCCAGCATCTTCAGCATTTCGGGATGTTCCAGACCAATTGGGTCATTTCCAACCCGATGGGCATAATCAA
The DNA here is from genome assembly GCA_028875955.1 of Bacteroidota bacterium. Taxonomy (GTDB): domain Bacteria; phylum Bacteroidota; class Bacteroidia; order Chitinophagales; family Chitinophagaceae; genus Sediminibacterium. The sequence continues at coordinate 799 of JAGWTX010000498.1, forward strand.
TGGTGATCGGGTCTTTGGTATCCAGGTTTACCACTTTATGGTCTTCCACATATACTGTAGGCACCCTGTCGGGTGTAGCAGGGATAAGAAAACTATAATCAAACCCGATTTCCATCGGGCCGGGTTTGATTTCCTGGTTCCAATCCGGTTTGCCGTTTCCCAAACCCAAATGCCACTTACCGATAACACCGGTCACATAACCGGCTTTCTGTAACATGGATGGAAGGGTTTCTTTCCGTGTTGAAATAATCAGAGGTGCGTCACCGGGAAGTATGGCTGCATTATTTCTGAATGCATAGCTTCCTGTTAGCAATGAAAACCGGGAAGGGGTGCAGGTTGATGCGGAACAATGCGCATCCGTAAACCGCATCCCTTTTTTGGCCAGTGCATCCACATTCGGGGTTTGCACTGCCGTTGCGCCGTAACAACTCAGATCCCCATATCCCAGATCATCCACATAGATGATCAGGATGTTTGGTTTCTGTTTGACTTCCCTACTGGTATCTGAACATGAGGTAAGGACAATGACAGCCGTAAACAATAAAAAAAATATCCTTTTCATAGTATGACCTGACTTGTTTATGAATGTTTCGTTTTCAGTTGCTGTATGCTGCCGGTTCTATGGCACCGATGCTTGGATGATCTGAAACAGGATTCCCGAGGATATCCTTGTCCATCTTCAGCGAAACAGCCGGTTTCGCATCGCCAATATTCCAATCCGCTGTTTTGCTCCCTTTTTGTTTGATCAGGGTTGTGTTTAAAGGCCTGTAATCCTGAATCTGCAAACCGCCCGGTTTTGTGAAATCGGGATCGCCGAATAAAGAAACGGCTCCTTTCACCGTCATTTCTTCCGGCCAGCTATTGCTATGCAAAAAAAGATTCTGGTTCAGCTCCATATTATCAACACCTGCGGTGGCACTAACATCAGGTTTATATTGATCTCCCTGCACCACTTGAAAAGGATTGACCAGATAAAAGATATTGTTGGCAATGACTACTCCCTTGCTGGTATTGTCAAACGCAATTTTCGGATACAAGGATGCGTCCGTGTAAATGGTGTTGTTGTAGATATAGGTGTTAACCGGCCCTTTTCGTTTCTGCTTGTCGCCCTGGTATCCGCTTAACCAAAGAATCTTGCCTTCCTGAAAAGCACCATCCTTGCCTTTTATCCTATGCCCGTCGTTTACACTGATATTATACCGGTAAACCGCATTGTAATTATTACCCAGGATCTCGCAAAACCCTCCTGCATTGTAAGCGCTGAAGTTATATTGGATGATGATATTTTCACAATTGAAATCAATATGCGCACCGTCGGAATCACCGGGTCCGTTGGCATGTAAGAATTTGTTTTTCTCGATCAGGACGTCTTTGGATCCCCAGGTCCATAAGCCACTTCCCCTTCCCCATTTACGACTATCGTTGTTACTGCCGGAATGATCCACCACATTATTGGCAACATATACATCCTGCACTTCCGACATCTGTATGCCCGGTCCGCCTGTATAGCTAACCCGGTTGTCCAGTATCTTCACATCTTTTACGTTTTTCTTACTACCGATGAGTTTTATCCCGGTGTGACTGACATCAGAGATTTCGCAGTTTTGAATCTGTATATTCCGGATCAGGTGAGCAGGCATCTTGTTCACAACCCGGATACCCCAGCCATAAGATTGCGTACCGTTGGCGCTGTGCACTTCCCTGGCATCCCGAATAAATCCCGGGTTCTCATAATACACATCCTTGATGGAAAGATGATCCAGCTGAATATGGTTCATATCGGGATCATTCA
>JAGWTX010000499.1 GCA_028875955.1 Bacteroidota bacterium
TCGCGCTGATGAAAAACCAGGTGGATCTGGTTCGCGGGTATAGTGAAAATGATGAAGTGGCGCATTTTCTGAACTCCTCCTTAAACAAAGGACAGATAAAAGCCGTAAAAGATGACCTTACCAGCGGGAAGACCAAGTTGCTGTACGTGGCACCTGAAACCCTCACCAAACAGGAAAACCTGGATTATTTCAAAGACCTGGATATTTCATTCTTCGCGGTGGATGAAGCCCATTGCATATCCGAGTGGGGTCATGACTTCAGACCGGAGTACCGGCGTTTACGGGAAATGATGGATATCATCAATCCGGAGATCCCGGTTGTGGCTTTGACGGCAACGGCTACACCGAAAGTAAAGAGTGATATTGTAAAAAACCTGGGTTTACGGGATCCGAACATTTATCTCTCCTCATTCAACCGTGCCAATCTTTATTACGAGATCCAGCCCAAGATCGAGAAGGAGCAGACCATCAAGAGCATTGTAAAATTCATAACCGGGCATAAAGGCAAAAGCGGCATCATCTATACGCTGAACAGAAAGACCACAGAAGAGCTGGCGGAGATCCTGGTAGCCAACCAGATCAAGGCCGTGGCCTATCATGCGGGTTTGGACCAGAAACTCAGGGCCGACAGGCAGGACAAATTCCTGAATGAAGAGGTTCAGGTAATTGTAGCCACCATTGCCTTCGGGATGGGGATCGATAAACCGGATATCCGCTATGTGATACATTTCAATATCCCCAAATCCATTGAAAACTATTACCAGGAAACCGGAAGGGCGGGAAGAGATGGGATGGAAGGAATCTGTGTATTGTATTATTCGCACAAAGATGTTTCCAAACTGGAGCACCTGATGCGCGACAAACCCCTGAGTGAGAGAGAAGTGGGCGCCCAGCTGATCGATGAAACGGTAGCTTATGCAGAAAGTGCGGTATGCCGGAGAAAGATATTGCTGCATTATTTCGGAGAAAATTGGGATACACCCAATTGCGGCAATTGCGATAACTGCAAGCATCCCAAGGAAAGAATTGAGGCGAAGGAAGATGTGGTAAAAATGCTGAAAGCCATCAAGGCCCTGGATGAAAGGTTCACAACGGATTATGTAGTGAATGTTGTCATGGGAAAAGTTACACCTCAGATCAATATTTACCGTCATGACAGTCTGCCCGTTTTCGGGATTGGCAAAGACAAGGAAGCGCATCTCTGGAACAGCCTGGTCAGGCAGATGCTGCTGGAAAATCTGATCAAGAAAGACATTGAGGAATATGGCTTATTGAAAATGACAGAAAAAGGTGAAAAATTCCTGAAGAAACCGGTTTCTTTTAAGATTGTGCTCAACAATCTGTTTGAGGATGCCCAGTTTGATGAGGATGAAGGAGAAAATCCTTCACAGACCGGTACTGCAGCGGATGAAAAACTGTTTGAGATGCTCAAGGAATTGAGGCAGAAAGAGGCCAGGAAAAAAAGCCTGCCTCCCTTTGTCATATTCCTTGAAAATTCATTGCAGGATATGGCCACCATTTATCCTACCACGCTGGAAGAAATGGAAAAATGCCAGGGTGTGAGCAAGGGCAAATCCATCAAATACGGCAAACCCTTTGTGGAATTGATTGCCAGGTATGTAGAAGAGAACAACATTGAGAAGCCGGATGATTTTGTCATGAAGAGTGTGGCGAATAAGGGTAACAATAAGATCTATATCATCCAGAATGTAGATAAGAAGATCCCATTGGAAACCATTGCCCGCAATAAAGGTTTGAAACTGGATGAATTACTGGAAGAAATGGAGACCATTGCCGCCAGTGGCACCAAGCTGAACCTGGATTATGCGATTGATGAATGGCTGGATGAATATGACCAGGAAGAGATCATCGAATATTTCAAAAGCTGTGAAACCTCCTCCTTACAGGTTGCGCAGGAAGAACTCAGTGAGAACAATTATAACTGGGAGCAGCTCAAGATCATGCGGATCAAATTCCTCAGCGTATTTGGTAACTAGAAGTTGCATCATTCATAATTTCAGCTTTTTTATCATAAATACTTTTTTAACCCGTCATTTATGACGGGTTGTGTTTTTACAAGGGCTACTGATTTTTGAGATGTACCGATCAGGGAATTTTGCCCAAGCATTCAGGCTTGCTTTAGTTTTAGGCTTACTTTAGATTCAGACTTGCTGTAGTATTCAGCTATTGCCGTAGCCTTCAGGCTACGGATAACTGAAACAAAACAAAATCCTTTGCGCTTTAGCGCAAAGGATAATACCTGTATTTTCCAGTATAAATACTCTTTATAATATCAGGTCATTTTATTTGTTTTAAAGTCTTATGTCTTACACAAAAGTTTACATACATTATGTATGGTCGACAAAAAACCGAAAGCCCGTTTTAATACAACCCTTCCGGCAAAGGTTATTTGATCATATAAAACAGAATGCCTTATTAAAAGAGATCTATCTGGACCGGATCAATGGATATCATGATCATGTTCATTGTCTGGTTTGCTTACATCCGCAACAGTCGTTAGATAAGGTAGCTCACTTGCTAAAAGGGGAATCTTCCTTTTGGTTCAATAAGCAAAAAGACATGGGTG
>JAGWTX010000500.1 GCA_028875955.1 Bacteroidota bacterium
AGGTAAACTTCCGCACTTTGTGAAACCTTACCCAGATCCAGCTGATAGAAGTCCGCCTTGCCAGCCGGTCTCACAAATTGCAATCGATAACGAGCTGTGCCACTAAAATATTTTTCATCCTTTGCCAATAGATCGGTCCAGGAAGCGAGTTGCGTGATTTCCTTTTTTTGCGGAAGAACGGGACCGCCTTTCAGAAATTCCAGCTGCCATTTTCCAGTCAGCCATGTTGAATCCTTTGTCATGGCTGTATAAGGGAATCCTTCGCCAGCCAGCTTTGTGTTACCGGTACTCAGCAAACAACTACCTCCTTTTGCAATTTGCAGGTATACAAAAGAAACGCCCTTTTCAGTTTTTGTCATGGCCATACCAGCCACATGAATCATGGGATCATACAGGACCATTCTGGATGCAGGAACCTGTAAAGGCACCCATCCGGAAAAATCGGAGCCACCCGGGTTGGTGATAAAATAATCAACTCCCCCGGCATTTTTTCTTCTGATCATTTGCAAACCCTGGTCAACCAGTGTTTCCCTGCGAACATGGGACGCATCCAGCAACTCCTCCAATTGATCCCCGAAGAGAAAACATCCTTTTCCAAACTTTGCCACAGAAAGGGATGCATTGTTTTTTTTGACAAACCGCAGGCTTTTAAAAAAGTCACGGATCTTTTTTTCGTCCTTTTCCCAATTCAATAAACCAGGAACCTTATCCGGCAACCGTTTATGAAACAGGATACAAGCTCCCTTTTCTGCCAACTCCTGTAAATGCGTCAGGGTCCCTAAAGAAATATAACTGACATCACTCAGCAGGATTGTTTGATAGATCCCTCCCGGTGCCTGCAACGATTTTCCTTTACTGATCAGGCCCTTCACCTGTTTATCGGATATAAAATCAAACCCATACCCTTTCTCCTGCATCCATACTGCATCGGATTGGAACAGGGTATTTTCAAAACCATTCATTCCGTCAAAATGCTGTAACAGGGTTTTGCCTGAAACAGCAATCCGGTCGTTAAATGGGAAATACAGCAACACATCATTGTCTGGTTTTCCTCTCTGCAAAAAACTCTGACACCTGGCAACATAGGAATTCAATGTGCCGAAGTCACGCCAGAATGGGTTGGCGGGTGTAAAATGTACGGCTGCATAAAACAACCAACCTGGCCAGGGGGCTTCCTGTGGTGAATAAACAGTACCATGCCAGAAAACATGATTTACCCCACCGATAAAATATTGATCAACCGCTTTTTTAACATCACCCAGGGTTGTCAGGAAATGCTCATTCAGCCAGGTTGCCGTTTCGGAGGAAGCCAGGGGTTTTCCCATCACATTCGCGGCGGAAGTGGCAAATTTGTAACGCATGATATCGGTGCCTTCTGTTTCAGGTATATCCACTGCGGCATAGAGATCCAGGATATTCCCAGGAGAACCGTGCGACTGGTTGCGAACCTTTTTTTGTTGTTTTGCTGCCCAGTCCTGCCAGGGCCTTGTAAAATGATCCAGCATAAAGTCTGCAACCGTTGTCCGGTAATCCATCAGTACCCGGGTATGTATTGCTGAACTGTCATTGTCAAACAAATTCATCAAATAGGGCCTGAGATCATAACCCCTTCTTTTTTGGAATTGGGTTAAAAATTCGGGTGTCCAGTTACTTTGCCCTTTGGCATCATCCACTTCATAACTGTCATTAAAAAATGCACGCAGGCCAGAAAGATCCTGGTTGTAAAATGCACTGTCGAAACGATGCAGGTAATGCTGCAATGCCCTTTTACTGAAATGATCGATCACATCCCCTTCTCCGCCGGGAGCCGCTCTTTCCACCAGCTTACCATGAAAGCCGGTAAACAGGGCCAGTATTTTCCAGTCACCCTTTTCCGCTTTCCATTGAAGCATACCCTTTTCATCTACCAACGAGGTCAGATCCTTCCAGTGTCCCCTGCTGTCATAGCCCATCACACAACTGGGTGCCAGCAACGTATCAAACCGAACCTGGTCAAATGCATATTGCTGTAAATGGTTATTTCGGGCAATCGGATATAACAGGGTGTCCAGGTTTACGATCGCATGGCTTTCGGACCGATACATGGGCAACTGATGAAACCGTATGGGTGTTTTCAGCATTTCACCTTCCTGGAGTTGATAGGAAAGGGTATTGACATTTTTTGCTGCATCTTCCGGTTTCACCCAGGGCCCGCCAAATGGCCAGCCGGTTGCATTGGCCAGATCGATTCCCAAACCGATCCGTTTTCCTTCCTGCAAAGTAAAATGGAGCAACCGCATCCAGTCAGTGGATAAAAAAGGAACGAATTGCTTTTCATATCCTTTTACCCCATAAATGGGAGTGATCTCCAGTCCTCCTAACCCCGCAGCATGGTATTGTTCCATAGTGGCTGTCAAATTTTTCTCATCAACGGCACTGCCTTCCCACCACCATCTTGTCCAGGGCTTATTGGTTTGGGTAACCACCGGCCACCGGATCTGTGCCTGGCTGACATGCACAAGAAAAAGAAGAAGTATACAGATATTTTTTTTCATTGATCAGACAACGTTTCCAACAGCTATTTTACAGGTGTATATTTTTTG
>JAGWTX010000501.1 GCA_028875955.1 Bacteroidota bacterium
ATGTTCCGACCGCCTCATCTTCCAGTTCCTTTGGCAATCTGAAAACCTATGAATTCTCATTGATCTTCCGGTCTCCCTCAAAAACCAGTCATCCGATTCCCTGTCCCTGGAAATGATTTGGTTTTTCTATTCAACCTGTCATCGTCTGGTCCATTACTGCTTGCATGCGTAGCCTGTATTTTGTAACTTTCCTCTTTTCCCAGTACATGCCTCTTCCCCAGCGTTATATTGCCCATTTTGATCTTGACTCATTTTTTGTAAGTGTGGAAATGCTGCATGACCCTTCGCTGAAAGGGAAGGCGGTCATTGTAGGCGGATCCAGGGACAGGGGCGTGGTTACCACCTGCAGTTATGAAGCCCGGAAATTTGGCGTACACAGCGCCATGCCGATGAAAACCGCGATGAAGCTTTGTCCGCATGCCATCCTGGTCAGGGGAACCAGGAGCGAATACAGCCGTTATTCTCGCTGGGTTACGGAAATCATTGCAGCCAAAGCACCCCTTTTTGAAAAAGCTTCCATCGATGAATTTTATATCGACCTGACAGGAATGGATAAGTTCTTTGATCCTTATCAATGGACGATCGATCTCAGGAATGAAATCATGACCCAGACCGGATTGCCGATTTCATTTGGTCTTGCCACCAATAAGATGGTGGCCAAAATCGCAACAGATGAGGCCAAACCCAACGGCTACCTTTTTGTACAACCCGGAATGGAAAAACAGTTTCTCGCACCCCTGGGTGTCAATAAGTTTTCGGGAGTAGGGGAACATACATTTCAAAGACTGAAAGAAATGGGGATCCATACGATCCGGCAGCTGAGTGAAACACCGGTCGCTTTGCTGGAGAAAAAGATCGGGAAATACGGGGCGGATCTCTGGCAGAAGGCTCAGGGCCTGCATTTTGGAGAAGTGCATCCCTATCATGAAGCCAAGTCCATTTCGAGTGAAAACACTTTTGAAGAAAACTCACAGGATATGGAATTCCTGTTAAGTGAGCTGGTTCGGTTGACTGAAAAAGTTGCTTTCGAACTCAGACAGGATGGGAAGCTGACGGGATGTGTGGCGGTAAAGATCCGCTATCCTGATTTTGAAACCACATCCCGGCAAACCACCATCGACTATACACTCCGGGATGATGAATTGATTCCCGTAGCCATTGACCTGTTCCATAAGCTTTACAGAAAGGGCAATGCCGTTCGGTTGCTGGGTGTCCGGCTGAGCGAGCTTACCCAGCACCCGGTGCAGGCCAGCCTGTTTGAGGATGCAGAAAAAAAGAACAAGCTGTACCAGGCCATCGATGATGTGAAACTAAAATACGGCAGGACATCCCTGCAGAAGGCAAGAACCGTGGGGATGCCTGAACAGAAAGGGAAGGAAAAGACAACTAAAAAAATTTAGTCTACAAAAAAAGTAGGAATATCTTAATTTTATGACCAAAACAACAAGACATGAGTTTACGACTAGGAGATATCGCTCCCAACTTCAAGGCCCAGACCTCTCTTGGGGAAATTGATTTTTACACCTACCTGGGATCCGGTTGGGGCGTGCTTTTTTCGCATCCAGCCGATTATACGCCGATCTGCACCACAGAGTTGGGTAAGACCGCCCTTTTGCAGGGTGAATTTGAAAAAAGAAACGTAAAAGTATTGGCCTTGAGTGTTGACAGTGTCAGCAGTCACAAGGCCTGGATCAATGATATCAATGAAACACAGCATGTAAATGTTGGTTTTCCCATTGTTGCCGATGAGGACAAAAGTATCGCCACCGCCTACGGTATGATTCATCCGAATGCTTCGGAAACATTTACCGTACGATCCCTTTTTATCATCGGGCCCGACAAGAAGATAAAATTGATGATCACGTATCCCGCTTCAACCGGGCGCAATTTTTATGAAGTATTACGGGTGATCGACTCCTTACAGCTGACAGCTGATTATAGTGTGGCTACACCGGCAGACTGGAAAGAGGGGGAAGACGTGGTGGTCGTTCCTTCGATCAGTACCGAGGATGCCATCAAGAAATTTCCCAAAGGGGTCAAAGTGGTAAAACCTTATTTACGATATACCCCACAACCCAATAAATAAACGGTTGACTTATTTTATTTCTGAAACCCCGATTCCTGTCGGGGTTTTCTTTTGTTTAAAAAGTTCTGATTATCTTACCCTGTCTTCCGGATTCTGATAGCCCTGTGCTATAGGTATTTTCGGAATGGACGGTTTTCTGAAATCTGTTTTATCACTACCTGAAATTTTTTCGATGAAAAAAACCACTTTCTTCGGCCTGTTATTTTTTTGGCTGCTTTCTGTATCCGCACAAAAAACAATCCTGCATTGCGGTAAACTGGTAGACACCCGTAACGGAAAACTGCTTCCGGAAATGACGGTGGTGGTGGAAGGGAACCTGATCACGGATGTGTTGAAGGGGTATGTTTCCGGCAGTAAAGAGGATAAAGTCATTGATCTGACCCATCGTACCGTAATGCCCGGTCTGATGGATATGCATGTGCATATGGAAGATGAAGTCAATCCTGGCAGCTATCTCAATAAGTTTACGTGGAACAAGGCCGACTTTGCCCTGC
>JAGWTX010000502.1 GCA_028875955.1 Bacteroidota bacterium
CCGTTGAGTCTGTTCCCCAGTGCCTTTATCACTTACAAACTCAACGACAAACAGGATCTGCAGGTGAACTATTCCCGCAGGGTAAATCGCCCGAACTTCTTCCAGCTGATGCCTTTCCCCGATTATTCTGATCCACAGAATATCAATATCGGTAATGCAGGGTTGAAACCGGAATTCACCAATTCATTCGAGTTGTCCTATAACAATGCCTATTCAAAAGGATCCAATTTCCTGGCCACCGTATTTTTCAAACATACGACCGACCTGATCACCCGTTATGTGTATCGGGATAAGAACGACCTGACACCGGGCGACAGTGCTTATTTCAATACCTATATCAATGCAGATTACAGTTATTCTTACGGATTGGAACTGACCAACAAAATGGCTTTAGCGAAGTGGTGGGATCTGACCTTGAATGTGAACCTCTTCAATTCAAAGATCAATGCAACCATTCCTGGCCAGAACCTGAGCAATTCACTGGTAAGCTGGTTTGGCAAATTCAACAGCAATTTCAAAGTAACCAAGGGCTTGTCTGTTCAGTTCAGCGGTGATTACCAGGCTAAGAATGTGATACCACCCAGTTCCGGCGGTGGTGGCGGAAGAGGTGGCGGAATGTTTGGCGGCCCAACTTCCACATCACAGGGATATAATCTGCCACGCTATGGTTTTGACCTCGCAGTACGCAAAGACTGGACCTGGAAAAACGGACAAAGCGGATCGCTTACCCTGAGCATGAATGATGTGTTCCGTACGCAGGTTTACAAATCTTTTTCTGAGAGTCAGTACTTTACCCAGAATTCTGAAAGAACCCGTGACCAGCAGGTATTGCGCCTCAACTTCAGTTACCGTTTTGGTAAATTTGATGCAACCCTGTTTAAACGTAAAAACACAAAAGCCGATACATCCGGTGGAGCTGATATGATGATTCAGCAATAAACCAGCATAGAATTCTAACAAAAAAGCCGAACAGATCATGGTTCGGCTTTTTTGATGCATGCATCGCTTCTTACAAGGGAAACAGGATTCTCTGATATTTCATTTTAGTAAACTTTTTAAATCCATAAATCAATTCATTATCCTAGAAATCTTTCTTGCTCAGTTTCCATTTGGATGCGGGAAGTCCCTTCTCTTTCTGCAGCACCCTGTATCGGCTTCGTAAGGCTTCCAGTTTAGCTGCATAATCCGGATGATCCACCAGATTGGTGGTTTCGTGCGGATCCTTTGTTATGTCATAGAGTTCTTCGTAATTATATTCCACATAATTCATGTATTTCATATTCCGGGTAACCACTCCTTCCACGCGGGGAATGTTTGGGCTACCCAAAAAATAATGCTGGTAAAAAAAATCCTTTCTTTCCGGTAATTTCTTTTTTACCAGACGGATCAAATCCACACCTTGCATCCCTTTGGGGGCGGGCAGACCGGCAAAGGCAAGGATGGTAGGTGCAATGTCTATGTTCAAGGCAATCGGAGTGGCCTTATGATTTTTAACAGTAGCAGGCAGGCGCTGATCATAAATAAGGAGTGGTACACGGATAGACTCTTCATACCCATACCATTTACCCTCCATTCCGTGTTCCCCCAGGAACATGCCATTATCCCCCATGATGATGACAATCGTATTTTCGGCGATCCCCAGCTCATTCAGTTTATGCATCATGTTGCCAACCACATCATCCACACCCGTTATTAAACGATAATAGTTTTTTACATTCTCCTGGTATAATTCAGGGGTACCAAAAAGCCCTTTCCATCTTGCCCTTCCGAAATTCAGATCGGTTCTGAAAAAATCCGGCAGTTGCGACCAGTATTTTGGGTCTGCGGTCAGCGGTGCGGGTATGGAAACCTTTTCATAATACGATTTGTATTTGGGTTGAATGATATATTTTGGCGGATTCCCGTCCTGTTCATGGGGCGCTTTAAAACTCACAGACAGGCAAAAAGGATGGTTGGATTTCCCATATTGGTCCAGGAAGATTTGTATGGCATTGCCTAAAGTATCCGTATCATGAATCAGTCTACCGTCCTTCCCCCTGATCAGGTAATCGGGCTGCCCTTTACCGCCTGCTTCCGTATCCACCCAATAATCAAAAAGCTGTTCCGGCGGATGTTTCCCCACCCCGAACTTGCCTAAGAATCCGGTTGTATAGCCCGCTTTTTTTAAAAGGGCCGGATAGGTATTTTGTAAGATTGCCGGCGATAAATCGGTACTAAAGTCATCGATATGGTGCTGCAATTCATATTGCCCCGTCAATATACTGGCCCTGCTTACACAACAGATGGAAGTTGTCACATAGGCGTTCCGAAATAATACCCCCGCATTAGCCAGCTTATCCATATTGGGTGTCTGAATGAGGGTATTCCCCATGGCTCCCATGGCATCCCAGCGCTGGTCGTCCGTTAAGATAAAGATGATATTGGGCCGCTTACGGGCTGCTTTGCTTTGTGCAAAGGAATACAATGAGAATAGGTTGACTGAAAAAAATAGCAACAGAAAACCGGTTTTACGATACTTCATGATAGTTCCTTTTTCAAGCTGAAAGAATCGAATCCAACCTACCTTATGAA
>JAGWTX010000503.1 GCA_028875955.1 Bacteroidota bacterium
AGCTTTGTCAGGATACACAATTCATATATCATCAATACACTTCATGTGACTCAAATTCAAACCGGTCAGGTCGGTATAAAGGATGTGTTGCTGCCTGTCAGCTCCGGTTACCGTTCACTTTTCCATGAGAGGATCAGCAGTCGCTTATTATAAGCAGTTTCTGTATATAAGGGAATGATTACATCCCTGTTGAATCAAACCGTCCAGGACGGATCATATCCATTAAACAATCCTATATCTTTCCGTCTGAGTGAAGCGTATCATTTCATTTCCGGTTTCCATTTTTTAGGACAAATCAAATCCATCCCAAACCATCTTTCGTAAATGAGAATACCTGGTAACGTTCAGCAATTTCCAGTGATCGTGACGCGTTCCGCTATTGGACCATTAGGGTATCCTGAACAATGCAGCTTTTCGGCAAAAGAATCTTGGGAAGATTGAAATGTTTTGGGGAGCCTGGCAAGTAAAAATGCGTGATAAGACGTGCATGGGGAGGATGAAAAGACGGATGGTCTCCTGTGAAAAACACCCTTTTTTGCAAAAAGCCCCTGTTGAATAAACTGTTTTTTGCAAAATAAAATACCAGCGTTTTCCTGATATCCGGATGGCTGTAATCGTTGTAAAGACTATCGTATAAATTTTTTATGAATATGGTTTTTAGGACAATTCATTGAAAAGTTGAAAAGTGGAAAGCCGGTTGCGCAAATTTTTGTAATCAGGTTTTTAAGTAAACTTGTATAGTTAAAATCCAATATCGCAAACTACCTGCATGTAATGGGGTATCGTTTGTAGATATAGCAGTTCGTATTTACAAACCTATCCTATTAAAATGCAAAAACCACTCCCCCCTGGTTTGAGCAGGGCTATTGTATGCCTGCTAGTAACCCTGGTAATGTTTACCAGCTGTACCAAGGAATACCATCCTGGTGACTATCTTGCAAACTACTATGCATACCTGACCGGCGATTCGGTTCCCACCTTATGGACATTACGTTCTGTTGAAACCAACCAGGTAACCGATACCTCCTACAAGGGAACCCAAAAACAATATTTTTCAGACGGTTCGCTTTCTGATAATCTGGGTTACAAGGGTTATTGGGTAATGGTTTCCAGGGATTCCCTCATAGAAAGCGTGCACTCCTGTCTGGTTGAGAACGCCCCTTATTATTCCAATCATTATCATATTGATCATATTGGCCCGCAACGTTTAGAACTGTCCTATACCATTGCTTCACAAAAAATCCGATTGATCTATGCTTCGGATAAATAAATACCTCTGCATGGCCGGTTGTATGTTGTTCCTGGCATTGCAGGGAAAGGGCCAAATCAGGATGAGTTACCAGCTGGGTAGTATCGGGATGACAGGAGATGTTAAGGCCAAAATGTCTTCCCCTTTTTTGCTGGGTTATATGGGATGTTTCTCCATTACCAATGGTCTGCAAAAATTTTCCCCTGTAAAATTGGGCTTGTTTAACATAGCCTGTATTGAAAAAGCACCGGAGAACAGGTTGCAGTTACAGACCTATCCCAACCCTGTTATCAACCAGCTTCAGGTGAAATCACTGATCCGTTTTCCCGAAACCTTACAGGCAGTGTATCAATTGATGATAGTAGATTTTACTGGCAAGGTCATACGCAGTCTCCGTTCGGATATCCAGTCGATCAATGCTGGGCTTAGTATACCCATGGAGGATCTGCCGCATGGGTTTTATACACTGAGTGTGTATGCAAACAAGGAATTGGTACAATCATTTAAGATTATAAAATCATAGGGCATGACTAAACGGCTACTACAATTTCTATGTTTACAGTTAATGGGATTGTCTTTTGCTGGGACTAGCTGGGGTCAATTGGTGACAACCCCAAAGGGAATCCTGTTCCAGGCTGCGGTAACGGATAATAACGGGAATTCTGCTGCAAACAGAACCATCTATCTGCAGGACCTAATTCTCAAGAACAGTGCCGGGGGTACGGTGGTTTACAGTGAAACCTTTCAGGTGAAGGCATCTGATCAGGGACTGGTATCGATTGTGATCGGGCAGGGTAACCGGACAGCAGGCGTTAACGGATTGGGTGAGATCGACTGGTCTTCCGGGCCTTATTTCCTGAATGTTAAAGTGGCGATAGCGCCATCGATACCAACAGTAGGCTGGGTGGCTTCACAAAATTATGTGGATATGGGAACTTCCATGTTCTGGTCGGTTCCCTATGCCATGTATGCCGCAAAAGTGGAGGGGATGGATCAGAAACTAAATATCGCTGATACGGCTGCAATGCTGAAAAGTTATGCGGGTAACCGGGTTCTTTTCTCGGCGGGCAACAACGGATTGGTTCCGGCGCCCGGACAGGTGCAGGGACGGGTACTGAGTGATAATGGGAGTTGGGTGGTTATTCCACGCGTGGATACGGCAGCCCTGATCAATAGTATCAAACAACAATTGAATACAAATACCGGGGGGACAAATACCGGCAATGGAAACAACAGGACAAATTCGCTGGATTCGGCCAATCTGTATAAGCTGATCAGTCAAAAACTGGATTATGCCGATACCCTTTATTTAAGCAGACG
>JAGWTX010000504.1 GCA_028875955.1 Bacteroidota bacterium
CAACTCTCTTTTTTCCATTTGCCCAATTGCCAGTATTTTTGCATTCCCTTAAACAACCTCATTAATTAAATAATTAATATTTATAATATGGCATACGACGTAATTGTATTGGGTAGTGGTCCTGGCGGTTATCCCGCAGCCATCCGTGCTTCTCAGCTGGGCTATAAAGTGGCGATCATAGAAAAGGAAAGCCTGGGTGGTATCTGTCTGAACTGGGGATGTATTCCCACCAAAGCTTTATTGAAAAGTGCACAGGTGTACGATTATATGAAGCATAGCGCCAACTATGGTATCAATGCATCCGGCGTGGAACACGATTTTGGTGCCGTGATCAAAAGAAGCCGCGGTGTGGCTGATAAGATGAGCAAAGGCGTTCAGTTCCTGATGAAAAAGAACAAGATCGATGTGATCATGGGCTACGGAAAGATAAAAGCCAAAGGCCAGGTGGAAGTAACTGCAGCCGATGGAGCAAAACAGGTGGTGGAAGCCAAATACATCGTGATCGCTACCGGAGGAAGAAGCAAGGAATTGCCCAACCTCAAACAGGATGGTCAGAAAGTGATCGGATACCGGGAAGCCATGTCATTACCCACCCAGCCAAAAAGCATGATCATTGTGGGAAGTGGTGCGATCGGAGTGGAGTTTGCTTATTTCTATAATAACATGGGCACCAAAATCACCATCGTTGAATTCCTGCCCCGTATCGTACCGGTGGAAGATGAAGACATTTCTAAGGAACTCGAGAAACAATACAAGAAACAGGGAATCGATATCATGACCAATGCCTCCGTTGAATCGGTTGATACCAGTGGTGCCGGTGTAAAGGCACTGGTGAAAAAACTGGATGGTTCAACGGTTACGCTGGAAGCGGATATCGTATTAAGCGCTGTGGGTGTTGTGGCAAATATTGAAAACATCGGTCTGGAAGAAAACGGAATCAAGACAGAGAAAGGGAAAATAGTTGTTGACGCTTATCAGCAGACTTCCGTACCGGGCATCTATGCCATCGGGGATTGTTCTCCGGGACAGGCCCTGGCACACGTGGCTTCCAAGGAAGGGATCAATGCCGCAGAACATATGGCTTATCAGGATAAAAAAATCCATCACCTGCCAGATGTCATGGATTACAATAATATCCCGGGCTGTACCTATTGTACACCCGAAGTGGCCAGCGTCGGTTATACCGAGAAAGCGGCCAAAGAAGCCGGTTACGAACTGAAAATTGGCAAATTCCCCTTCATGGCCAGCGGTAAGGCAAGCGCAGCAGGCGCCACGGAAGGATTTGTAAAAGTCATTTACGATGCCAAATACGGTGAATTACTGGGTTGTCATATGATTGGCATGAATGTCACCGAATTTATCATCGAAGCCGTTGTGGCCCGAAAACTGGAAACCACGGCACATGAGATACTCAATTCCAGTCACCCTCACCCGACCATGAGTGAAGGGATCAAGGAAGCTACCGCCGCGGCTTATGGCGAAGCCATCGATATCTAATCATACTCCTTATGGTATAAATTAGAAGGCCCTGGACAGGGCCTTTTATTTTATCCGGAAGCCAGATAATATTGGCGCCAGAATTGGAAACATAGGATTTGCTTTCTTAACTTGTCATGAAAACGGCAGGCGTAATTTCAAACGCTGTTTGCCATGGAAATCTATACTATGCCATTAACCGGAAAGGAAGAACTCCCTGTTTCAAAATTAAAAGCACTGGTCAATCATTTGCCAGGTGCTGTTTACCGTTGCCGGGGAGATGAACACCTGACCTTGGAGTTTTTTAGCGATGAAATCGTTAACCTGACCGGTTATCCCATCCGTTATTTTCTGGATGATAAAACCAGCGGTTACGCAAAACTGATCCACCCGGAAGATGTGGAAAAGTGCAGGATCAAAACAAGGGAAGCCATCTCCCGGAAAGAAAAATATGAGATCGAATACCGCATCGTTCACCAGAACGGTTCGGTCAGATGGGTATTGGAAACCGGACAGGGTGTGTATGATACATCCGATCAGGTATCCTACGTGGATGGCTGTATTTTTGACATCACCCAACGAAAGGAAACCGAAGCCGCATTGGCCAAAACGAGGGATGAAGTAAAGACACTCGCATTGGTGGCACACAATACCACAAACTCGGTGATGATTGCCAATGCCAGCGAGGAAATCATCTGGGTGAACAAAGGGTATACCCAGATCAGTGGTTATACAGAAGAGGAACTCAAAGGGAAGAAAATCGGGTATTCCTTGGATGGTCCCGGATGTGATCCGGAAGTGGCAGCCCGCATCAGTGATTCACTGGCGAAAAAACAGCCCTACAAAGAGACTTTTATCAGCCATAAAAAAAACGGAGACCAGATCTGGCTGGAAGTAGATTGCCAGCCCCTGTTGGATGAAGAAGGGAAGCACCTGGGTTTTATGTCCATCGAGAATGATATCACCGATCGGATGAAAACCCTGCAGGCGATGGAAGAACTGCTGCAAAGGCTCACACTGGCAACCAATTCTGCGGAGATCGGCATCTTTGAAATCGACCTGTCTACCAATGAAGTGATCTGGGACGAC
>JAGWTX010000505.1 GCA_028875955.1 Bacteroidota bacterium
TTATAAAACGCATGTACTTTTTGGCAAACTGCGTGCATTCTCCTTTTTGAGTGATGCCGGTCAGTTTGGTGCCAACCAGGCATATTCCGGAGTGATGGCTGCCATCGTAGCCGGATCTTTCAGGAATAAAATGATCCGTGTGTTTTTTATCGTGGTGGCAATATTCGCCTTCTATGGAATGATCATCTCCGGAACCAGGGGAGCACTCAGTATCCCATTTACAGGTTTTGGATTATATTTTGTCATCAAGAAGAACAAGCTGATTCTGGCTGCCGGGGCTTTGCTCCTTATATTGATCGTTGTGTTCTTCAAATTCACTTCCATCGGCCAGGGCAATGCAGAGATCCGCAGAATGCGCACTGCATTTGACCCCAATGATGCTTCCCTGCAGGTTAGACTTAACAACCAGAACAAGCTAAAAAGCTATATGGCATCCCGTCCATTCGGGGGTGGCATCGGACATGGAGGCGTAAAAGCACAACGTTTCCTCCCCAACGCTTACCTATCTCAGATCCCAACCGACAGCTGGTATGTATTAATCTGGGTTGAACAGGGGATTGTGGGTTTGCTCCTGCACCTGGCAATCCTGTTTTATGTGCTGATAAAAGCGGTCTATCTGATCATGTTCCGGATAAAAGATCAGATACTGAAAGCAAAACTTTCTGCATTGGTAGCTGGCTATTTTGGTGTCATGGTTGCCTCCTATGGAAATGCCGTGCTGGGACAAATGCCAACCAATATACTCGTATATATCTCCATGGCTGTATTACTCAATGCACCACAACTCGAAAAAGCAATAAAAAATCAATCTGTAAAATAAATACGCATGATGCAAAATGACTTCATATTTACCGGTTTACAGTCCTGGGATATTCCAATCGGCTCCAATGCCATTGATATCGCAAAGGAAATGGCGCGCCATAACCGTGTATTATATGTAAACAGCCCGCTGGACATGATGACGGTTTTACGCAACAAGCCTACACCTGAAAACAAAAGAAGGTTTTCCGTGATCCAAAAAAAATCATCCCCATTGCGGAAAATCAATGATACGCTATGGGTGCTGGACCTGCCATTTGTGATCGCATCTGTAAATGGACTGCCTGACGGCAGGATTTTCGATTTCATCAACAGGAGGAATAACAAAAAGATTTTCAGCTATGTGAAAAAAATTGCGGCAGAACTCGGTTTTTCAAACCCGATCCATTTCATAGATAACGATATCTACCGTAGTTTCTATGCCAAGGAATATTTACAACCCGCCATTTCGGTTTATTACCGGAGGGATAACCTGCAACCCTTCCCCTACTGGAAAAAACATGTTGCCCGGCTGGAGCCGATGCTGATCGAAAAAAGCGATGTAGTCGTTTGCAACTCACCACAGCTGGCCGGGTTTGCAAAAAGGTTCAATCCGGCGAGTACTGATATCGGGCAGGGAGTGGATTTGTCGGCATATGATGCATCAGTTGCTCACCCAATCCCTGAAAAATTGCAAAATATACCCGCGCCACGCATCGGGTATATAGGAGACATCAATAGTAAACGCCTGGATGCTGACCTTTTATATGGATTAGCGCTCAGCAGACCTGCGTATTCCTTTATCATGACTGGAGGAGAAGATGAGTTGTTCCGCAACCACCCGCTCCATGAGCTGAAAAACGTTCATTTTACAGGAAGTATCCCGAAAATAGCCGTACCGAAATTTATGGCGGCTTTACAAGTCTGTTTAAACCCCCAGTTATTAAATGAGATCACCATCGGGAATTATCCCAGGAAAGTAGATGAATATCTCGCGATGGGTAAACCGGTGGTTGCAACTGCCACAGAAACCATGCAGATTTTTAAAGAGCATACCTATCTGTGTAACGGCCTGGAAGAATACCAGGTGGCCATTGATGATGCCTTACTTTCTGACAGCGAATCACACAGAAAAAACAGAATCCAGTTTGCGGAAACCCACAGCTGGGAAAACAACGTATCCAATATTTACCAGACCCTGGCAACCTTTCAAAAAAATCAACCATGAACTACCGGAATATCACAGACCTGAACAATTGCATCCTCAGCAACCTCCATAAGCTACCCAGGAGTATCGACCTGATCGTAGGCGTACCCCGCAGCGGGATGCTGCCGGCAAACTTACTGGCCCTGTACCTGAACAGGCCCTATACCGACATCCATTCATTCATCAATGGACACATCTACAAAGCCGGTGAGCGGAGTCAGTTTTTCAAAGACGGCAATATCCGTTCGGTGCTGGTGGTTGATGACAGCGTTGCATCCGGATCTGCTTTACAAAAAACACGCGATCTCCTGAAACAGATGGAAGCGAAGTTCGATATCCAATATGCCGTTGTTTATATGGCGCCCGGAAAAGAAAAAACGGTGGATTACTATTTCGAAACCGTATCCCTTCCCCGCTATTTCCAATGGAATATTTTAAACCACAGTACCCTCAACAAAGCCTGTTTTGACATAGACGGTGTTCTTTGCCTCGATCCCACAGAAGAACAGAACGATGATGGGGAGAACTACCGTGAGTTTATCCTGAACGCGCCCCCGCTT
>JAGWTX010000506.1 GCA_028875955.1 Bacteroidota bacterium
TGCGGAAAGGAAGCATGAGTTCTCCGGGTTTCAGTTGATTGGCTGCGGCCAACTCCTTAAACTCTTTTTCAAGGTCATGGGATTCCCATAAAGTGCTTAATTCATAAGCCCTGATCAGTTCTGTAAAGAACAGGTTTTTCTTATCATCCCATTTGGGTTTGATGGCATCCGTATCTATCTTCTCGGGTAATTGAAAAAAGAAGGATCCCTGGGTAACAAAGTCGGGCAAAAGCGTGCAACGGTCTTTGACCAGGTCAATCATTTTAGCAAACAATTCAGGATCTGTTACCGGGATATGGCTATGGGTAAAAATATCTTTGATTTCAGCCGTCAAACGATGGCTATCTGATTTCCGTATCCATTCATGGTTGTACCATTTGGCTTTTTCATAGTCAAATTTGGCACCGCCCTTATGCACCCTTTCCATGGAAAATTTTTCGATCAGATCTTCCAGTGAAAATATTTCCTGATCCGTACCATCGTTCCAGCCCAGCATGGCGAGTAAATTGACAAATGCTTCGGGTAAAAAACCTCTTTCTTTAAAACCGATCGTGGTCTCCTGGGTTTTGGGGTCTTTCCAGTCCATGGCAAAAACAGGGAAGCCCAAACGGTCACCATCTCGTTTACTCAGTTTCCCGTTCCCGTCGGGTTTCAGGATCAATGGCAGGTGTGCCCATTGCGGCATGGCTGCTTCCCAGCCGAGATATTTCCATAACAAAATATGAACGGGTGCAGAGGGCAGCCATTCTTCGCCCCTGAATGCATGACTGATCTTCATCAGGTAATCATCCACCACAACGGCTAAATGGTAAGTAGGCATACCATCTGCTTTGAGTAATACCTTGTCATCCACCTGGCTGGTTTCAAAAGATACTTCACCCCTGATCATGTCCGTAAAGGAAACCGTTTCCTGTTCCGGCATTTTGATCCGGATCACATGGGGTGTATGATCAGCCAGTAATTGCTCTGTTTCGGCAGCATCCAGTGTCAGCGAATTGCGCATTTTTTCCCGGATGCGCTGGTTGTATTGCGGGGAAGGGTTTTCGGGGGTTTTATATTGGATGCGCATCTCATCGAGATCAGCCGGTGTATCAAATGCGTAATAGGCATATCCGTCATTCACCAGTTGTTCGGCATACTGCCGGTAAATGGCTTTTCTTTCACTTTGCCGGTAAGGGGCATAGGGGCCACCGTGAACCGGACTTTCATCGGGCTCCAGACCGCACCATTTGAGGGTATTAAAAATATAGGCTTCAGCCCCCTCCACCCATCTGCCCTGGTCGGTATCTTCAATACGTACAATAAAATCGCCTCCCTGTTGTTTGGCAAACAGGTAATTGAACAATACGGTTCTCACACCGCCCAAATGCAACCCGCCGGTGGGTGAGGGCGCAAAACGTACACGTACTTTTTTATCAGTCATACTGCAAAGATAGGAATAGTCTCTGGTCTGTGGTTTGTGGTCTGTGGTCTGTAGTCTGTAGTTGGAAAAAGAGCTGTACAAACGATAAACCCAACCAAAGACTACAAACCACAAACTACAGACTATCTTTGTACCATGTACTTGGTAAAAACCCCCTTCTGGCTCAGGGTATTGTATCCTTCACTGGTTTGGCGTATGCCGGCAGAGGGGAAGAAAATCTATCTGACATTTGATGATGGCCCGCATGAAAAAGCCACACCGTTTGTGTTGGACCAGTTGCAGCAATACCAGGCCAAAGCCAGTTTTTTCTGTATCGGTAAAAATGTGGCGGCGTATCCGGATATCTATGCCCGTATTTTGGCAGAAGGACATGCCGTTGGGAATCATACCTATCATCATGTAAATGGTTGGAAGGTATCGGATGAAACCTATCTGGAAGAAGTGGCATCAGCAGATGCTTTACTACACTCCTCCCTGTTTCGGCCTCCCTATGGTAGGATTACCCGGTCGCAGCAAAGAAAACTCAGTAAAAGAAATCCGCGTCATCAAACCATCATGTGGGATGTACTGAGTGCCGATTTTGACACCAAGCTGACAGGCGAAGCCTGTCTGGGTTATGTGCTCTATCATACCAGGCCCGGTTCCATCATCGTTTTTCATGATAGTGCGAAAGCCTGGGAAAGGATGCAATATGCATTGCCCAGGGTATTAGCTCATTTTTCAAAAGAGGGCTATACTTTTTCGGCGATACCTTCCATTTAAGGGTAACACAGTTTCCGAGATACCAATTCCGTAAAGTTGTCCGGTTTCTTGGAGGGGGTTAATTCGATCGCTAGTTAGATTTAAATTTTTGCCACAGGTCTTCCTTTCATCCCTTCAGATACCAGGTGTCCTATAAATGCAGCAAAGGGTGCAATGTCCTGATTGGTGCTTGCTTTTTCCAATGCATCCATATAAGCATCTCTTTCTTGAACAGGTATAACAGTCCATGGGAACCCGCCCGAAGCGAGCATCAGGTTCATCAAAAAGCGAGCCATGCGGCCATTGCCATCCATATAGGGATGGATATAAACAAATATGAAATGCCCTAAGACAGCTCTTACGGATGCTACTTTTTCTTCTGCCAAAAG
>JAGWTX010000507.1 GCA_028875955.1 Bacteroidota bacterium
TACAGCAAATGCCTCTATTTTACCGCCAATGCTTTGGCAAGGAAAGTGGAGAAACTGGCCATCGACAACTGGAAGAAAGTGGATCTTTCGCCCAGTCATGCCTACCTGCTTCTGTTGGTTCTAACACAACCCGGTATTGCTGCGGGTTGCGCGGCAGATCAATTACAATTAACCCCCAGTACCATTACTAGACTGATAGAGAAACTGGAAAAAAAGAAACTGTTGATCCGGGCTGCAGAAGGCAAACAAACCAACTTATACCCAACCCAGAAAGCCAAAGACCTGAAACCAGCCATGAAATCCTGTATCACTGACTTTCATGAAAAATATGTCAGTATCCTGGGTGAGAAAGAAAGCGATTTACTCATTCAGAATATGCATACGGTTGCGGATAAACTATAAATCTTTTTTTTAAACCTATTGTTTGTATATACAAATATTATAAAACCATAAAACAACGATTCATTCATAAAAAAACAAAGTATGAAATACGTAATCACCGGCGGAGCCGGAAACATCTCCAAACCACTCACAGAAATCTTATTACAGGGTGGCCATCAGGTAACCGTTATTGGAAGGAATGCAGCTAACCTGCAATCACTCACGGATGCGGGTGCCGTTGCTGCCATCGGGTCCGTGGAAGACATTCCTTTTCTCACCCGAACCTTTGCAGGTGCTGATGCCATTTACACAATGGTACCTCCCGTTCATGCCACAACTGACTGGAAAGCGCATATCGGAAAGATTGGGAAAAACTATGCAGCGGCCATACAGGAGTCCGGCGTAAAATATGTCGTAAACCTGAGCAGTGTTGGTGCGCATTTAGCAGAAGGTGTGGGACCGGTTAGCGGTCTGTACAGAGCCGAACAGGCATTGAACACCTTAACAGGAGTTGCCATCCTGCATCTGCGACCACCCTATTTTTACAATAACCTGCTGGCGAATATCGGCATGATTCAGGGGATGGGTATGATCGGAGCCAATTTCGCAGTTGCGGAAAAAAAATTCCCCCTTGTGGCACCCGCAGATATCGCAGTAGTTGCAGCTGAAGCGCTGCAATCCCTTTCCTTTTCCGGGCATAGTGTCCGCTATCTGGCGAGTGATATCGTTTCAACAGATGAGATTGCAGCCGTTCTGGGTGCTGCCATCGGCAAACCGGATCTTACATGGACCCTTTTCACAGACGAACAGGCATTGGGTGGTATGCTGCAGGCCGGTCTTCCCGAAGAAATGGCAAAAAATTATGCGGAAATGAATCATGCCATTCAGACGGGTGATATGTATGCGGATTTTTTCAAACAGGTTCCCGAAAAATTTGGAAAAACAAAGCTTACGGATTTTGCAAAAATCTTTGCACAGGTCTATAACGGTAAATAAAAAATTTAAAAAAATAAAATAGAAAAAATGTCAAAAAAAATTGCGCTGATCACCGGCGCCAACAAAGGATTGGGTTTTGAAACTGCACTGCAACTGGGCAGGGAAGGCGTGCACATCATAGCAGCGGCACGTGACAAAACAAAAGGTATCGAAGCGGTTGAGAAACTAAAAGAAGCGGGTATTGATGCTGAATTCCTGCAACTGGATGTTGACAAGGATACCGATATCCGTTTCGCCTATGAATACATCCTCAACAAATACGGCAAACTGGATATCCTCATCAACAATGCAGGTATCCAGATTGAAAGCGACAACTGGGGTGTGAACACAAGTATCGGTCTGGAAGAATCCATTTTACGGAAGACGATGGATACCAATTTTTTCAGTCTGGTAAAACTTACCGATACCCTATTGCCCCTGATCAGGAAAAGTGAGGCAGGCCGGATTGTGAACCTGAGCAGCATTTTAGGTTCGCTGCAATTACACAGCAACCCCGCTTCTCCTATTTATGCTTCCAAACTTTTTGCCTACAATACCTCGAAAACTGCACTGAACGCTTATACGATTCACCTGTCAGCAGCATTGGCAAATACCGCCATAAAAGTGAACGCGGTTCACCCTGGCTGGGTAAAAACAGATATGGGTACAGATGCGGCACCCATGCATATTCCGGAAGGAGCCAAAACATCCGTAGCCCTGGCTTTGGCTGGAGCGGATGGCGTCAGCGGTAAATTCATCCACCTGGATCAGGAAATCCCCTGGTAAATCAACCGCATACAACATAAACCGTCTTCCATTTTTAAAATGATGGCTCATTTTTCCGGAAGACGGTTTATGTTTAATTTTAAGTATGCTTACCAGTGATATGACAGCATCCCTTCAGCAAGTTCATCCACCGGCCAACTATTCCGTTTGCCTCAAAGCGCTTTGGTATGATGCGAAAGGCGATTGGTCTGCTGCGCATGAATTGATCAATGATCTGAGTGATAGCAATGCTGCTTGGGTTCATGCCTATCTCCATAGAAAAGAGGGAGATAGCGGAAATGCTGCCTACTGGTACCGGAGAGCCGGAAAAGATTACCCAGCCTGTTCTTTGGAAGCGGAATGGACTAGGCTGGTGACTGCCCTGTAAACCCCGTTTGCGCATATATCATCATATGCAGCAACCTATC
>JAGWTX010000508.1 GCA_028875955.1 Bacteroidota bacterium
GATCAATTAAGAAAAGCCACTTATGAACAATGTTTCAATAAGACAAAAGGAGAGATGGCCAATACACCGTTACAGAATTCATATAGTCAGCATGCATCTATCCTGGGTGTATTAACCGGTGCAGTGCCCGAAGCCGACAGGAAAAAAGTGATGGAGAAAGTATTACACGACGGATCATTAAGCCAGGCAACTTTCTATTATCGTTTCTATCTGAACAGGGCGCTAAAAAAAGCCGGTATGGCCGATAGTTATTACGGACAATTGACACCCTGGAGAGGCATGATCGCAAACGGTCTGACAACATTTGCCGAAAACCCTGATCCGACAAGATCTGATTGTCATGCATGGAGTTCAAGTCCGAACTATGATTTTCTGGCCACCATTTGCGGTATCCTTCCCTCAGCACCGGGTTTCTCAGCGGTGCGGATCGAACCAGCCATGGGTGAACTGACGGAAGTAAAGGGCTCCATGCCGCATCCGGATGGTATGATTACGGTATCCTTACAGAAAATGGGTAAAGAGGGCGTTTCAGCAGAGATTCAATTACCGCCACATCTTACCGGAGAATTTATCTGGAAGGGGAAAAAAGTTGCGCTGAAAAGTGGTATTCAGCATATCAGGCTATAAATTTTATTGGGTATGAAAAGACTTTCTGTTATTGTTCTGTTTTTGTTTTTGATACAGGACACACTTTCTGCACAGGTACGCGTTGGAGTACACCATTTTGGTTTTCAGAAAGACCAGTTTGTGCTGGATCAGCAACCCTTTCAGATCATCAGTGGAGAAATGCATCCTGCCCGTATACCCAGGGAATATTGGCGCCAGCGGATCCGGATGGCAAAGGCAATGGGTTGCAATACCATTGCCGCCTATATTTTCTGGAATTACCAGGAACCCCGGAAAGGATTCTTTGACTTCACCAGCTCAAACCATGATGTTGCAGCATTTATCCGGATCTGTCAGGAAGAAAAAATGTGGGTGCTCCTGCGCCCCGGCCCTTATGTCTGCGCCGAATGGGATCTGGGAGGGATTCCTTCCTATTTGTTATCCATTCCGGATATCAAACTCAGGTGCAGTGATCCGCGCTATCTGAATGCCGCAGACAGATACATACAACAGCTGGCTGCCCAGGTAAAAGGGCTTCAATGTACGGCCGGTGGTCCCATACTGATGGTGCAGATTGAGAATGAGTATGGCAGTTACGGGAATGACAAGGATTATTTACATCACCTAGCAAATTTCTGGCGCAAACAGGGAATCAATGTTCCCTTTTACACATCCGACGGCGCAACACCCTATATGCTGGATGCGGGTAATATTTTGGAAGCTGCCATCGGTCTGGATAGCGGCTCGAGCGACCGTGATTTTGCAGAAGCAACCAGGCATAATCCGAATGTGCCTTCTTTCAGCGGAGAAACCTATCCCGGTTGGTTAACCCATTGGGGTGAAAAATGGGCGAGAACCGATACCAATGAGCTGAAAAAGGAAATCGGTTATTTATTGTCCCATAAAAAATCATTCAACCTGTATGTTGTTCATGGTGGTACCAATTTTGGATATTCGGCTGGTGCCAATGCGTTTTCACCTACCCAATACCAACCGGATATTACCAGTTACGACTATGATGCCCCCATCAATGAACAGGGCAGGGTCACACCCAAATATTTTATGTTGCGAAGATTGATAGGAGCCTATCTGCAACATCCGCTGATGCCGGTACCCCAACCGGTTAACACCATTCAGATTCCAGAGATCAAGATGCAATGGCAGGGTTCCGTATGGCAACATCTGCCTGTTGCCATACATAGTGCCCAGCCACTTACGATGGAAGCCTTACAGCAAAATCAGGGAATGGTTTTGTATCGAACCCAACTGATCGGTCATAAAAGCGGTAAACTTACCATCACCGAACCACATGATTTCGGATTGGTTTTTCTGAATGGAATTTTTATCGATTCTGTCTGGCGGGATGGCGGGAAATGGACGGTAAATCTTCCCCAATCGGATGTAAAGGATCCGGTACTGGAAATCCTGATGGAAGGTATGGGGCATATCAATTTTGCCCAGTATATGATCGACCGAAAGGGAATTACCGAAAGGGTAACCCTGAACGGAATGACATTGATGAACTGGGATATGTTTGCCCTGCCCATGCAGGCTGCTGATGTTGCAAAAATGACAGCAGGTCCGGCAAACCAGACAGATGACAGACCGGGAAAGCTTTTCACAGGAACTTTTCAATTATCAGAAACCGGGGATACTTTTTTGGATATGCAGGCATATCGAAAAGGAATGGTTTATGTGAATGGACACCTGCTGGGACGTTATTGGAACAAAGGCCCCCAGCAGCGTTTGTATTGCCCGGCTACTTTTTTACATAAAGGGGAGAATGCCATTCAGGTATTTGATTTCTTTCAGAAAACGCCGGCGGTTATCACAGGAAAAGAAACAATGGAGTAAAATCTTTCAATAAAAACATACAACTATGTCTATTTCCAGAAGAGATATGTTGAAAAAATCCGCTTTGGGTCTGCCTGTTCTGGG
>JAGWTX010000509.1 GCA_028875955.1 Bacteroidota bacterium
GCAGGTCAGCCGGCCGGCACAACGGATTCTTGTAAGTTTTAACCCCGATCCAGTAAAGACTCTCCAGTGTTCGTAAGGAAGTGGTACCAACTGCGATAATGTTTTGTTCGGTTTGCTGTAAAAGCTTTTCGAGGAAATGAGCGCTTACATCCAGAAACTCGGCATGCATTTCATGGGTTTCCAGGGTAGGAGATTTCACCGGTTTAAAAGTGCCGGCACCTACATGAAGCGTGATGAATTCCTTTTGAATATGTTTATCAGCCAGTCTGGCAAACAGGCGTTCTGTAAAATGCAAGCCTGCCGTGGGTGCGGCTACCGATCCGTCATTTCTTGCATAAATGGTTTGGTATCTTTCCTTATCAGATTCTTCGGGTGCACGATTGAGATACGGGGGTAATGGGATCTGTCCTGCAAAATGTAACACTTCCGCAAAACTTAGGGTGTCATCATCCCATACCAGCTCGATGACAAATGCATCTGCCTGTTGCGCCGTTTTCCGGGCTTTGATGGTCAGCAGGGAATCATCCGGTTTCCGGATGCGTAATTGGATCCATTCCTCCTTCCATTTTCTGGCACCACCTACCAGACATTTCCAGGACACTTTTCCTTTTTCCAGCATGGCTGAACTGATATCCGGGTAAATGGCATCCGGTTCGAGACAAAATATTTCGATGGGGTTTCCGTTGGATTTCTCAAAGCGAAGCCGGGCCTCCACTACTTTGGTGTTGTTCATTACCAGGAGGGTATTTTCCGGCAAGTGATCGGGTAGCTGCTGATAGGTACTTTCTTCTATCTGTTGATTCTGGTAAATCAACAGTTTACTCTCATCCCGGTTTGGGAGTGGAAATTTTGCAATTCTTTCTTCCGGAAGCACATACGTATAGGATGTAATGGCAATATCTTTTGGATGGCTGTTTTTGGGCTCCATGCAGCGATTGAGTCTGTTTCGGCGAAACTAAGCTATCCTCCAAATTAAAGGAAGCCGAAAAGGGCTGAGTTTTCCTGAAAATCAACCGAAAAAGGCCAAAATCACAGTATTTCCACCAAAAAACGGGGGTTATCCACAGTAATTCACAGTATTTCGGCAAAAAACAGGTGAAATATTATCTAAAGCCTTATTCCTATTGCATTACAAGTCAGCCAATTCTGTGGATAAATACAAATGACCCAAATTGGGTTTAAAAGTGGGAAAAAGTGTTATTTTGTGTCAACAAGTGGTAAACTTGGAAATATTTATACCCAATGAACGGATTTCACGGAGAATATGAAGCCACCATTGATGCGAAGGGTCGCTTCCTGCTTCCGGGCGGACTGAAAAAACAGTTGCCTGAAGGGGAAGGACGATTCATCCTCAGTCGTGGTTTTGAAAAATGTCTCACGTTGTATCCATTGAAAAGTTGGGAAGAAATCATTTCCAGGATCAGCCAGTTGAATGATTTCGACCCCAAGGTACGTCAATTTCGCCGTCAGTTTCTGGGTGGGGCAACCGAAATAGAGCTGGATGCAGCTGGTCGGATGCTTTTACCGGGTTCGCTGAAGGAGTATGCAGGCTTAGGCAAGGACATTGTTCTTGCTGCGGCAATGGACCGATTCGAAATCTGGGATGCAGGTAAGTACAAACAGCTCTTTGAGGATTTTTCACCCGAGGCCTTTAGCAGCCTGGCACAGGAAGTGATGGCAGGTAAAATTTGAGGATGAGGCCATTTGAAAACAAAGCTTCTTAAACGCTGGATTTTCAAATTTCACGGTTCTGTCCTTTTTCATCCCGACAAAATCGGGACATTTTTCAAAATTCAAATTCAATGAATTATCACATCCCTGTATTGTATCATGAAACCTTAGATGGTTTGGCTATTCAACCCGATGGTGTGTACGTGGATTGCACATTTGGGGGTGGTGGTCATAGTAAGGGAATATTGGAACAGCTGAGCGCTAAAGGAAGATTGATTGCATTTGATCAGGATGCAGATGCGCAAAAAAACATACCCGATGATGATCGTGTGCTTTTTGTGCCGCAGAATTTCCGTCACCTGCAAAGAATGCTTCGGTTGCATAAAATTTCTGCAGTAGATGGTATCCTGGCCGATCTCGGCGTTAGTAGTCACCAGTTTGACGAAGGCGACCGCGGCTTTTCGATCCGTTTTTCCGGCCCGCTGGATATGCGGATGGACAGGCGGCAGGGGAACACGGCTGCAGTTATTATCCAGACCTACCCTGAAGCGCAACTGCACAAGTTGTTTGAACAATATGGCGAAGTAACCAATTCGAAAACATTGGCGAAACATATTGTACAGGAAAGGAAACATCTGCAATCGGAAACCATTGAGCAGTTTAAGGCAATGATCAGTCCGGTGGTGAAAGGAAATCCTAATAAGTACTTAGCCCAGGTATTCCAGGCTTTGCGAATTGAGGTGAATGACGAAATGGGTGCTTTGAAAGACATGCTGCAGCAGATTCCTGCTGTGCTGAAACCAGGTGGCCGTGTTGCCATCATCACCTTCCATTCCATAGAAGACAGGGTAGTGAAGAATTTCTTCCGCCAG
>JAGWTX010000510.1 GCA_028875955.1 Bacteroidota bacterium
TTTTATGTGCTGGCCATGCAGTGTATGAGTACCCTGGCTGTTGTGAAAAGAGAGACACAGACCTGGAAATGGCCGGTGATTCAGTTTATTTATATGACAGGTCTTGCCTATCTGATGAGTTTGCTGGTATACCAGGTATTCAAGTAGTAAAACCTGTTTGTGTTTCCCTGATCGGGATTACATACAATTCCTTTCCCAATCCGGTTCACTATCGGTTTTATTCCGTTTCCATCCATTCAGATCCACGGGTGTCTTTCATAAAGACATATACCAGCAGGGAGATAAAAATACATCCGGTCGCATACCAGTAATAGCCCGATTCATAACCTGCTTCCTTGAACCATAATGCCAGGTATTCGGCAGAGCCGCCGAATA
Organism: Bacteroidota bacterium; assembly: GCA_028875955.1. Taxonomy (GTDB): domain Bacteria; phylum Bacteroidota; class Bacteroidia; order Chitinophagales; family Chitinophagaceae; genus Sediminibacterium. The sequence continues at coordinate 376 of JAGWTX010000510.1, forward strand.
TGGCAACGGTTATGGAATAGGGGAACCCTACACCGAGGGCACGGATATTTGCCGGGAATAGTTCCGCTTTGACCACTGCATTGATGGATGTATATCCGCTCACGATACAAAGGGTCAGCATCATCCAGCCAAAAAGGGCAGAGAGTTGATGTGTATGACTCATGATTGTTAACACCGGTACGGTACAAAGCGTACCCAATACCCCGAAACCGATCAGCAGGGGGCGACGGCCGATTTTGTCGGAGAGGAGTCCGAACAAGGGCTGTATGGCGGCATAGATAAGCAAGGCCAGGAACGTGAGTATGGTTGACTGGCTTTTGGTCAGGTGTACCGTATTCACCAGGAATTTCTGCATATAAGTGGTGTAGGTATAAAACGCGATGGTTCCACCCAGGGTTAAACCCACCACGGTTGCTATGGATTTGGGGTATTTAAAAAGTTCCCGTAAGGAGCCTCTTTTCTGATCACTTTTTTCCTGTTGAAAGGCGGTGGTTTCTTCCATGTTTGTACGGAGATAAAAAGCCACCAGGGAAAGACAGGCGCCAATAAAAAAAGGAATGCGCCAACCCCAGGCCTGCATCTGTTCGGGACGCAACCAAAGATTTTGAAGAACCAACTGAACACCCACGGCCAGTAATTGACCGCCGATAAGTGTTACGTATTGAAAACTCGAATAAAACCCGCGGTTCCCTTTTCCGGCCATTTCGCTCAGATAGGTAGCAGCCGTGCCATATTCTCCGCCAACGCTTAAACCCTGTAACAGTCTTGCCAGCAACAAAAGAACAGGAGCAGCCAACCCAATATGGTCGTACGAAGGTGTGCAGGCAATCAGCAGGGAACCAAATGACATCATCAATACAGATAAGGTCATGGCCCATTTTCTCCCTTTTTTGTCGGCCAGGCTGCCAAAAAGCCAACCCCCGATCGGGCGCATTAGAAAACCGACTGCAAATATGCCGGCTGTTTGAAGTAATGCAGCTGTTGGATTTTTCCCCGGGAAAAATACAGGGGCAAAATAAAATGCAAAAGCTGCATACGCATACCAGTCATACCATTCAACCAGGTTTCCAATGGAACCGCTGGTGATGGCACGGATACGGCGACGGATGGTTTTTTCTTTTGTCTGATCTTGTAGGGACATACTCTAATATGGATAGAATCCATTTCAAGATAACTATCTTATCTGATTCCCAACTCCTGAAAGCTGGTCAGGAAAACATCAGGATATCTTTCCCAGAAAATCGCTGAGTTGCTGCATGATAAATGGATCCTGAAAAACCTGCCGTTCTGTTTCTGCCAGTAAATACGCATGGGTTTCGGGGGATGCATCATCCATGGAGGTATATTTTTTATCTGCTATGGTAATATTGAGACGGAGATAATGACCCGGGGTCATCATTTCGCCCGTTTCATAATGCGTGGTTTTATTCACGCCTTTCATCATGATATCCGTGATTCGGGTGATCCATTGCAATTGCCCCCAGCCGGCGGCTTCCTCATTACTGATCGTTCCCTCGTAAGAACCCGTGCCCAGGGAAAGTATACGGACATCCGATAGCTGCACCGGTTTATCCTCCCTTGTCTTATAAAATCCACTATTCCCGTATTTACTGATTTCAGCTAAAGCAGCCATGGAGGGGTTATTGACAAACACGCCTCCATCAATCCCTGTCATCCGTTGATTTTTATAGAAAAAAGAATGGGCAGGTAAAAAAGTGGGTGCGGCGGAAGTGGCCCTGCATACATCATATAACCGGGCATTGGCTGAAGGGTTGCCGGCTGCTTCACTGGTTTTAAAAAAGACCGGTTGGTTTTGATTTACATCATAACTGGCAATTAAAAGGGGACGAATCACATCGGTGATGGTTTGGTCTGCGATATATTGTCTTAGAACCCGGTCCAGTCCCGAAGCACTGTATGCGGGCATAAACAGGGATTGGATCCGGTGCAGGAGTCTGCTAAACCCGGTTCGTATCGGGAATATGATTTCCCCTTTTTTTGCATACATATCGGCAACTTCCCGGAGTGAATATTTTGGTTGATCGGGCCGGATCTCATCCCTGACGGAGAGAAGACAGGCAATTAAACCACCCGTTGAACTTCCTGCAAACAGGTCAAAATTTTCCTGAATGGTTTTCCCGGTAAGGGTTTCTATCTCCT
>JAGWTX010000511.1 GCA_028875955.1 Bacteroidota bacterium
TGACCAGCGAGGAAAGCACTTCCGTTATATCAAATCGCTCCAATTGCGCATTGCCGATATTGGCAAATTGTGAAAAGTCGCCGGCAATTTTTGACAACTGATCGATTTGTTCAATCAGTGTCGTAGCCATATTTTCCGATAATTCCTTTACGTTTGGCGCACCGCGCTGAATGGCCTGCTGGAGATATTGTATGCTGAGCTTCATAGGCGTCAGGGGGTTCTTGATCTCATGCGCCACCTGTCTGGCCATTTCCCGCCAGGCACCCTCCCTTTCACTCTGTGCCAATGCCTGCGCACTGATCTCCAGTTTTTTTACCATCTTATTGTATTCTTCCACCAGTCTGCCAATCTCATCTTCCCGGTTCCATTCAATGGCTTCATTGATCTGCCCGAGATTCATTTCCTGCATTTTTTTCCCGATGAGTGAAAAGGATTCCGTAATACGGTTGGTCAAAAAGAATGCGATGGCACCCGCAATCAGGAAGATAAAGGCGTTCAGATTGATCAGCGTTGCCAGGAAACCGGATATCTCCTGGTTCAGTTCATTCTCGGAATTGAGGTAGGGAATGTTCAAATACGCATAATTGTTACCATGCTCATTGGTAAGGGGCACATAGATACTCAGGAACTGAAAGGAACCGATATTTTCAGATTGCAGGTAACGGATATTGTGCCGGCTCTGCAGTTCCCAGAATGCATGTGGCTCCATTTTGGTGCTGAGCAGTTGTTTATTATAGATATAGGGCTGGGTAGAGATCACCAGGGTACCTTTCAGGTTATAATAATTGATGTCTACGTTATGCAGGTCTGAGATCTCAGCTATCGTTTTCTCCAGGACCGATTTTACACCCGGGTTATCGGGTTCGTCGTCAAATGCCTGAAGGGAAATCATTTTGGTATTGATTTCATTGGCCATAACCTGTATCGACTTCGACAGCCTTTCCTCATTATCCTGGTTAAACCGCAATATAAAAAAGGAAATAGTCGCGATCCCGATCACAATGAAGGAAAAGACACTCAGAAAGATAATCGTGGCCTGTATCTGGGACCGGATATTCAACCGGAGCATTTTCCTGAGGGCCGGCCATTTGAACCTGGCTTTTAACAGATAGCTTCCGAAATGGAATAAAAAGATCACGAGCAGAAAGGAGCAAAACAAATAGGCAAACAAGGTTACCGCTTCCATGACCCAGGTGTTTCTTTTCACCACCAAAACCTGTTTCCCGTTTCCGTTATTGAACCATAGCTCATTGTAATTGCCATTCCTTTTATACTCGAATTCGAAACCGGAAAGCTTTTTGGTATCCAGTACAGAGGGGAAGCTGTAGGTATTAAAATGATTGATGATCCGGCCATTCACATACACCGCATAGGCATAATTGGTGTTGAGATCGGAAGCTACATCCTGCACCTGGTTGAACAATTCCGGATACAGGGCTTCGCTCTTATAACGCTTGGAATTGATGATCACAAAAAGATATCCCAGGTAACTGCTGTCTTTCCGGATGGCTTTCTGATAGATATAACTAAACCCATCTGAAGAATTTTCATAGCTGTAAATATCCGGTATCAGGGTAGGTTTTGCCTTATTTAACAGAATCGTTTTGATGGCTGCATAACTCAGCGAATCATCATTGTATAAGGGATGAAAATTATGATCGAATGTATAGATCCGGGTATCGTATTTATTCAGGTAACCCGAAAAATTCTGATTGATCAGGCTGTCCTTGATAAACTTATTGGCATACTCCCCTTCCGCCATCCGGTGAAAATTCCGGGTCAGGAATTGGTCATCGAAATTGGTGGCTGCGATATTCAGGAGGTTCTCCCCGGAAGGATCGGTCTGTAAAGCCAGTTTTTCAGCGATCCTTTTCCGCTGTTCAAATTCCACTTTCCCATTCTCGTTAATCACCAGGGATGCGATCGACAACGCAAAAATCAAGACCCAGAAAATAAAAAAAGAAGATTGCAAAAGGGGAATATCCAGATCGCGGGTTCTCTGGTTCAGTAACAATACATAGGCCAATAACCAGAAAAGCACGATCAGGTAAACCCCTGTTTCGCCTGTCGGAACCCATACCAGGATATACGCGAAACCATACAGGGCAATGGAGAGACATTGCCAGTAAAAAGGGACTTTTTCTTTTATGACAACCTGCAACAGTATCTGGGAAAAATGGAAAAAGGAAAGCACCAGGAAACAGAGAATGATAAAACTGATCACACTATAAATGGTAAGCCCGAAGAAATTGGTTACATCAAAGGGGATCTTGGAATCCTTTACCAGACTGATGATGATACCGGCCAACAGAAAACAGATCATCGTAAGCAGGAAGAGACCCGCATACTGATAAAGTTTTTTGGGCAACTGGAAGCGAAACCAGGGTTGGTGATCATTATGGGATTTATAAAAGCTGACCAGCCAGAACAGCAGTATGGCATTGACCATCAGGTCTCCCAAAGACGGATGCAGAAAATTTGACGCATATACCGAGGGGTCAAAAAGAGGAAGCTTACTGAAATCAAAAG
>JAGWTX010000011.1 GCA_028875955.1 Bacteroidota bacterium
CCTAATCCAATATTTTTACAACATGCAAAGGGTTGTATCATTTCTGCTGGTCTGTTTCATCTTGATCCTGACAAAAACTGGTTGGTCACAATCCTGCGCAACCCTGGGGCAAACCCCTTCCACTGCCTTTCCAGTTTGCGGTACGAATACCTTTACTCAGTCTTCGGTTCCGATATGCGGGGGCAAAAAAATTCCGACACCCTGTACTGATGGCAATACATATACGGATGTAAATCCTTACTGGTATAAATTCACCTGTTATGTAAGTGGCACATTGGGATTTGTGATCACACCCAAAAATCTGGGAGATGATTATGACTGGGAACTATTTGATATCACCGGCCGACTGCCCGATGATGTATATTCTGATCCTTCCCTTATCGTTTCTGCAAACTGGTCTGGGTCTTCCGGAATCACCGGCACTTCCGCTACTGCTAAAAACAAATTTGAATGTGCTTCCTTACCATCCCAGGGTATTTCCACCTATAGCACCCTGCCGAATATAATTGCGGGGCATGATTATATCTTGCTGGTCAGTCATTATGACGGCGCTACCCAAAGCGGATATACCCTTGCATTCCCAAGCGGACAACAGGGTGGAACGGCCAGTATTGTAAATCCGGTTGTACCAACCGTGATAAAAACCTATGCAGTTTGCGATGGGTCGGAAATGGTGGTGATACTGAATAAAAAAATCAACTGCAAAAGCATCGCCGCTGACGGAAGTGATTTCAGTATATCCGGTGGACCGGTACCGATCGGCATCAGCCTTGCAACCGGAAACGGCTGTAACAGTGAGTTTGATTCAGATACCTTGTTTCTCAAACTGGATAAAATTCTTTCGCCTGCCACCTATACGGTTTCCGCAAAAGTCGGAACGGATGGCAATACCCTTACCGATAACTGTGCAAACCAGCTACCTCCCGGGGCCGTGGGTACGGTTCAGTTCATACCTGCGCAACCCACACCGATGGACAGTATCCATCCCCTGACCTGTATCACGGATACCCTGACACTTGAGTTTTCAAAACCCATCCAATGCAGCAGCATTGCAGCAGATGGCAGTGATTTTATCGTTACCGGACCCGCTTCGGTAACCGTAGCCAAAGCCTTCGGGAAATGCAACAATGGGGTAAGCAGCTCTGTCACATTGCTGCTGGCTGCACCTATCCGGGTAAACGGAACCTTTACCATCCGGTTGCAAAACGGGACCGATGGAAATTCACTGATTGATGAATGCGGGGAGATGACACCTGCGGGATCCACCTTAGCGTTCACAACCCAACATATCACAACTGCCGATTTCCAGGCAGCTGTTCATCAGGGTTGTATTTCTGACACGGTTTTTCTAACACATAATGCCTATGGCGGTACCACACAATGGCAGTGGAACCTCGACAGTGCTTTTTTCAGCAATCAGCAAAACCCCGTTTTGATCTCCAAAAATTTTGGTAAACATAACCTGCTTCTGGCCGTAGGCAACGGTTTCTGCACGGATACCGCTTTTACGCAATTTGACCTGGTTGACCAGACCGTACAATCAAAATTTGATGTACAGGATACCTTATGCCCGACGGATACCCTTCACTTCACGGACCTGAGTTCGGCAAATACCGTTTCCTGGAAATGGAACTTTGGCAATGGTGTTATCAGTGCCCTCCCATTTCCTCCAGCCCAAACCTATCCTTTACTGGGCCGGCAAATGAGTTATACTGCCAGTCTTTCCGTTATGAATAACCTGGGATGCGAAGACATCAGTTTCAAAAGATTTACCGTATTGGCATCCTGTTATATCGCGGTTCCATCCGGTTTCACACCCAATGGCGACGGTCTGAATGATTACCTATATCCCCTGAATGCTTTTAATGCAGATCAACTGGTATTCCAGGTGTATAACCGCTATGGCCAGCTGATTTTTGAAACCCGTGACTGGACACGCAAATGGGATGGAAGGGTTAATGGGCAATTACAGCCCAGCGGCACGTATGTATGGACCCTTTCGTATAAAGAAAAAAGTACGGGGAAACAGGTTAACCTGAAAGGAACCACTGTTCTCATCCGATAATAAAAATCTGTAGTAACACTTTTTATTTCATGTCTTCCGCAGAAAAACCAAAGGGCAATAACCTGTCTGCTTTGGGAATCACCATTACCCTTCCTTCTTCACCGGCAAGGATCAACCGGATCGGATGTTTGAAACGGGCTTCGTATTCCACCAGGGATTGACGGCAGATACCACAGGGCGTAATGGGACGATCGCTTTTCCCTTTTGCATTGTGATAACTGATAGCTATGGATTCGATGGCAACTTCAGGATACAGGGAAGATGCAGCCGATAACAACACCCTTTCCGCACAAATGCCGATCGGATAGCTGGCATTTTCCTGGTTGGTTCCCGAAACCATTTTACCATTGGCCATCAGGGCCATGGCACCCACCTGAAAATGGGAATAGGGCGCATAGGCATTCTTTGTATTCTGGATGGCCAAACGCAAAAGGTTTGCATCGGCTTCAGCCAGGGCATCTATCGAAGGGTACATTTCATAGGTAAACTGGAAAGTATGTTGATCCATGGGATTGTGTTTTCATAAAAAAAGTCCCCAGATTTTTTTCTGAGGACCCCTTCCGGCTATTAAATATACGAAATTTCAAACAATGTATCCGGCGGCTAACAGGATTAGGATCAGCGGATCACGCTGAAAATCCTTTTCCATCTCGGTCCCTTGTTCCAGCTGAACCAAATTAAAGAAGCTTTACCTACCACATGTGTTTCAGGCACAAACCCCCAATAACGGCTATCCTGGCTCCTGTGACGGTTATCGCCCATCATCCAATAATAATTGTATTTAGGGGTATAGGAACTGGCTTCCTGCCCATTGATGATGTATTTGCCGTTTACTTCTTCCAGGGTATTGTGTTCATAGGTGATGATCAGTCTTCTGTAGAGTGCGATGGTTTGCGGATTGATGGGAAGTGCCACCCCTTTTTGGGGGATTTTTATCGGACCGAAATTATCGACGGTCCAGGGATAATTGGCTTCATCATATGGGAAAGTGGTTCCTACAGTAGCGTCAACATAACGTTCAACTGATTTGACATTCGGTTGTCTTTTGACAATCTGGCTTTCACCGGGTGTCATATTGAGCACATAGGTACCCGGGCGGGAATTGATGGTTTGAATCTGTCCATCCGAATTTTCCGTATCGATACCCAGGGAGTCTTTGAAAAAATCATCTGTAAAATTGGTCCCATTGGTAACCACCATATACTCTGTCTGAGAAGCAGGTGGCACAAAAGCCGGCTGGTTATTGATATACAGGACACTGTTCTTCACCTGCAATACATCCCCGCTGACGGCTACACATCTTTTGATATAATTATCCGTTTTGTCAATGGGATGAACCAGTATCGGGTACTGGGCTTTCAGCGCTTCCCTGTCTCCCTTAAAGTCAGTCCGGAGAACGTCATAATAAGGCACTTTACTTCCATATTCCGGTAAATTGATGATGGTATCACCCGCCGGAAAATTAAAGACAACCACATCGTTCCTTTTTACCTCGGTAAATGCCGGTAACCGTTTATAGGGAAGTTGCACCAGCGTCGTATAGGAAGGGGTGGTTTGTGAAAAAGGCATGGTATTGTGTACAAATGGGAAAGAGATGGGTGTCTGCGGGATGCGGGCACCATAGGTCATCTTATTCACAAAAAGAAAATCATTGATCAGCAGGGTCTTTTCCATACTGCCGGTAGGAATCACATAGGCTTCAAAGATAAAGGTCCGGATGATGGTGGCGGCAACTATGGCAAATACACCCGCATCTATCCATTCACGGGAAGGGGGTTTGTGATAATGTTTGAGGATATCACCCCCATAATACTTTTCTTTTTCTGAAAAACCGAGATAAGGGAAATATAAAAAAGGCAGGAGAACGGTAGCCGTATGATCCAATACGGAAACCTTTTTGAAATGCATCACAAAAATAATCGTGATCCAGATGGTGATAAACTGACCGGCAATCGGGATCAACTGTAACCAGAACCAGTATTTACGGATCTTACATTTCTCAACAATCAACCAGGTATTGTAAAATGGGATAAAAGCTTTCCAGGGTTCCATACCCGCTTTTTTAAACATGCCATACATACCAACATGCCATCCGATAACACCAATAATGAATAGAGTTAAACCCATAATAGATTGTTAAGTAGTAACAAAAATATCCTTTTCAACCGCAACTGGGGGTTTTAGGGATAAAAGTTTTCTTAAATATGGCGAATCAGGTTAGCCAGGTTTTATGCGGCTGACAGGTTACATAGCGCATTCGGATGGATTCGCAGGTGCCAACCCATCATCCAAGCCCGCCATTGAACAGATCATCATTTCCGCCATCTGTTGACCTTAACCCTTAACATAGGCTGCCACATCATTGGCTGAAATCTCCTTGCCAGAGAGTATGACCAGTCTTTCCACCACGTTACGCAGTTCGCGGATATTACCTGTCCAATCATGTTTTTGAAGCGCTTCCATCCCCTTTTTGTCGATTGATTTTCTGGCCTGACCATATTCATCCGCTATATCTTCCAGGAACTTTTCAACCAGCAGGGGGATGTCTTCTCTCCTGTCATTCAAGGATGGCACATGGATCAGTATGACACCCAGGCGATGGTACAGATCGAGCCGGAAGTTTTTTTGGTTTACCTCTTCCAGTAAATCCTTATTGGTGGCTGCAATGACACGGACATCTACCACGATCTCTTTATCGCCACCTACCCTTGTAATTTTTCCCTCCTGTAAGGCACGTAACACTTTCGCCTGGGCAGAAAGACTCATGTCCCCGATCTCATCCAGGAAGAGGGTTCCGCCATGCGCCTGTTCAAATTTGCCGATACGTTGTTTTATGGCGGAGGTGAAAGAACCTTTTTCATGTCCGAACAATTCACTTTCGATCAGTTCTCCGGGTATGGCAGCACAATTGACTTCAATGATGGGTGCACTGGCACGGTTGCTTTTTTCATGCAGCCAACGGGCTACCAGCTCTTTACCGCTTCCGTTTTCACCGGTAACAAGAACCCTGGCTTCCGTGGGAGCTACCTTATCGATGGTATCTTTTACTTTTTGGATGCCTTCACTCTCACCGATGATTTCCTGTACGCGCGACACTTTCCGTTTGAGCACTTTGGTCTCTTTTACCAATGTGGTTTTATCCAGTGCATTGCGGATGGTGATGAGCAGCCGATTCAGATCCGGTGGCTTGGATATATAGTCAAAAGCTCCTTTTTTCACTGCATCCACAGCTGTTTCAATATTCCCGTGCCCGCTGATCATGATAACCGGAACATCCGATTGCGATTCCATCACTTTTTGTAAAAATTCGATCCCGTCGATTTTGGGCATTTTTATGTCACATAAGACTACATCATATGACGCATTGCTGAATTTCTTAAACCCTTCTTCCCCATCCGAAGCTTCATCCACAGCAAATCCTTCGTTGCCAAGGATTTCCTTCAACACATTCCGGATGGCTTTTTCATCATCAATGATCAGAATATTTGGCATTGTTTTTTATTTGCTAAGATACAGTAAGATACAGGATCGCAGTTCCCGGTTCAGAATTTACATAGAATACCCGTATACAGGTTCCTTTCCGGTGCCGGATTATAATACCGTTTTCCGAGCGCATTGATATCATTGCCCAGACTGTACGACTGGTTAAGCAGGTTATCCACTCCTGCATACAGATCCAGCTGCATATGGTGACGGCCGGTGATCCGGCAACCCAACTTTAACTGTGCCAACTGATAAGCTGCTGCATACACATCATTGGCATCGGTAAGGGGCAGTCTGGATACCGCATTCAAAGAAAAGTTGGCATACCATCCACCGGCTGCTTCCAGATCCATACCGGACACCCAGATATTTCGGGGAACACCGGTGATACTGTTTCCTGAATAATCGATACTCCCCTGCCGATAATCGACAAACCGATAGGGCTGAAAACTATAACTGCTCCAAACCTGCCATTGTCTGATGAAATGGATTCCTTCCCGGATCAGTTCGTATTTAAACATGGCTTCTATCCCATTCTGCCGGGTTCCGCCTGCATTCACAAAATATTCAGCTCCCGACAAATTCGTTCTTCGCACAATGGCGTTGTTCAATCTGAAAAAATATGCCGCCAGATCAAATGTCAGCCTGCGATGAAAAGCCGTTCCTTTCCATCCGCTTTCGATATTCCAGCCGGATTCCGCATTCAGGTTCCCGTAATAATTGCCGTCTGATGGCCTGATTTCTGCGAGAGCCGGAGGGGAGAATCCTTTGGCAGCCAGCAGGTACCAGGAAACAGCAGGACTCAACCTGTACAAAACAGCCAATCTGGGTGTAAGCTCATCTGCGATAGATTTTTTTACAAAAGCGGGATCCGGATCGGTGGTTCTCTGGTAGCGGTAGGATTGGTTATTCAAACTCAAACCCGCAGTGAATGTCCAGCGGTCGGATAGGGTCAGTTCTGCCTGGGAAAACAGGAACCATTGCTTTGCATAAATATCATCTTTGAACTGAACCGTGTCTGCAACACCGTTTCTGTTGCCAAAATCATTGATCAGTGAATGATTGTATAACCATTCCGCCCCATTGATCCATTGTAAATTGGTATTCGCTTTTTTTATCCGGTACACCAGACGGGTTCCTGCACCATAGTTCGCTTCGTTCCTTTTTTCATAATTGGTGATAAAGGGATTGGTAAAATCCGTGTGGTTAGCCGATAGAAAACTTTTCCAGATCCAGTGTTCACTTAGCTGAAAACTATGTTGTAATCCGCCGAAGAATGTTTTATTGTAAATGGCAGTTTTTTGTTGAATCGCACCCGGAAAAACGCCGGCGGCCTGTCTGGATAAACGGGGATTGCTTTGCATCTGTGCCAGGGTAATCCCACCCGGTGTCTGGTAATAGAGATCTGTATAAAACAGGAGCCATCGAAATTCCTGTCTGTTGTTTTGTAAAGCAGCCTGCCATTGAATCATATCTTTTCGGGAAGCGGACTGATCACGGTATCCCTGAGATTGCTGGTGCAACTGCCCGAGTAAGGAAGTAAATTTTCCGGATTGATGCGTCCAACCCGTTTGTTCCTGGAACATACCATACGAACCTAGCTGGGTACTTCCGGAAAAATGATCTTGTTTTTTGGTAGTAAACGGGTTATCTGATTGTAATAAAAGCACCCCACCGGTTCCGGCTCCATACATACTGGCGGCAGGCCCTTTTAACATTTCCGCCTTGTTTATGGAAGAAAGGTCAACCAGATTGAGATAGGTGTTACCGCCTGCATCGGTAAGAGGCAGGTCATTCCAGTAGACCTTTGTATTCCTGATACCAAAGGGGGAACGCAATAAACTTCCCCTGATTGATAACCGATAACTGGAGGGGGATCTTTCTTCCATCCTTACACCGGGAATCTGGTTCAGTACCGGTACAAAAGATGCATTACCATAGCGCAACAGATCTGCCTGAGTAAGCACTGCGATGGCAGCGGGTAGCTCTTTCCATTTTACCGAAGACTGAAAAGCGGTAACCGTTACATTTTCCAGCGTAGAATCTGTTTTTACAGGTGTGACAACAGCAGCTTCCTGTGCATGGTTGATACAGGGAACAAGAAACAGGTAACAAAATAAAATGGCATTTCTCATGAGTTGACTGCTCAGGTTACTACAAAGTTCGGAATAAAAAAACCCGGCTTTGTTTTCCGGGTTTTTTTTATAACAATCACTTAGTTTATTTTTTCAGATACATGACTTCCTTTACCAGTTTCACGGTTCTGCTTACATCAGGCATGGCCAGGGCTGCCAGGTTGGGTGCATAGTGCATGGGAGCATCGGCGCTGGTAATGCGGCGGATGGGGGCATCCAGGTAATCAAACCCTTCTTTCTGGATGCGGTAACTGATCTCGGAAGAAACAGAAGCAAAGGGCCATTGTTCTTCTACGATAACCAGCCGGTTGGTTTTCTTGATGCTTTCCAGGATGGTTCTCCAATCAAGCGGACGGATGCTTCTCAAATCGATCACTTCTGCACTGATCCCTTCCTTTTCCAGTTCGGCAGCTGCACCCAGGGCAACTTTCATCATCTTATTGTAGGAAACAATCGTAACATCCCGGCCTATTTTTTTTACATCCGCTTTTCCGATAGGGATATAATATTCCTCATCGGGCACATCACTCTTATCGCCGTACATCACTTCACTTTCCATGAAGATCACGGGATCGGATTCGTAGCGAATGGCCTGTTTTAATAAACCCTTGGCATCATACCCGTTGGAGGGGGATACCACTTTTATTCCGGGGATATTGGCATAATAACTTTCAAAAGCAGTGGAGTGCTGGGCGCCTAACTGGCCGGCACTTCCATTGGGTCCCCTGAAAACAATGGGACAACCGATCTGCCCGCCACTCATGGCCAGCATTTTGGATGCGGTATTCAGGATCTGGTCCATGGCCAGTACGGCGAAGTTCCAGGTCATAAATTCAACAACCGGACGTAACCCGTTCTGGGCCGCACCTACGGCTACTGCTGCAAATCCCAACTCAGAAATGGGGGTATCAATCACTCGTTTATCCCCAAATTCGGCCAGCATTCCCTGGCTCACCTTATAGGCACCATTGTATTCGGCTACTTCCTCACCCATCAGGAATACCTTTTCATCTCTTCTCATCTCTTCATTCATGGCTTCACGCAAAGCCTCTCTGAAAGCAATAGAACGCATCATATCAGTTTATTAAATGAGCAGCAAAAATATAAGATTATCAAGTACAAAACCAAAAAACGCTGAAAGAGTGACTAAGCAGGGTACTTCAGCATGGGATCAGGCTCCTAAAACAAAAATCCCCGGTCGCATTGACCGGGGATTTTGTAAGCCTGAATACTATCAGATTAATACACATTAAAAGCATAACTCACATAATACAGACCGCCGATCTGCGGGTTACCCCAACCGGTACGATAGTATTTGTTGAAGAGGTTGGTAGCACCCAGTTTGATCATGGATTTGGTGGAAGGCAGTTTGTAACTGACCATGGCATCCACTGTTTTTGTGGAGGGCATCTGTCCTGATCCGAATGTACCCTCGTAGAAAAAGGCGTCTGTCCATCTGTACACCACGCTGAATCCGAACAGGTTTTTCTTACCAAAACCATTGTTGTTAAATGCCAGATTCACACGGTATTTGGGCGTATTGAAATAGGACACAAAACCGGCTGGCAGATCCCCAATCTGATCATGATAAAGATTACCGCTGAATGAGAAGTTTTTGGGCAACAGGTATTCAATGGATGCACCCCATCCACTGGTTTTTACATCCCCGGTGGCATTGGCAGCTATACTGTATACGGTACGCTTATTCGCGTCCAGTAAATCAAAAATACTGGCTGGGCCGGTTGGGGCGGTTCTTGCCTGGATAACATTGACCGCACTCAGGAAATCTTTGTATTTGGCCCAGTAGGCATACACATCAATCAGGATTTTTTCTTCAATCTGTCCTTTATAACCTACTTCAAATGACTGACTGGTTTCGGGTTTGAATTCACCAAACTGCTGTTGCTGGAGTAAGGCCGGATTCGGGGAACCTGCCAGGGCACTGGCACCAAATGCCTGAACACTAGGGATGGTATATGCAGGATTGCTTCCGAATTTATAATAATCCCTTAACTGGGGCAGGCCACCCATCAGACGGGTTCCGCCTCCGATTAGGAGATTGATCCATTGATTCTGGGTAGTTGGGAACCGATAAGCCTGCTGGTAGGAGAAACGCAGGTTATGATTCTTGGCCAATTTTACCACAGCGGAAGCACGTGGCGTAAACCGGCCTTTGAAATTCGAGTTCTTATCATAACGGCCGGATACTGTCAGTTTCAGCACATCGTTCAGCATTTTCTGAGAAAGCTGCACATAGGCACCTACTTCATTGATCTTGATATTTCCGGCTGTGTCAGCAAACAGGGTACCCTGTGAATTCAGTACATATTGTCTGGAACTGGCGCCTATCAGCAGATCGGTACCGGTTTTATCAAGACCCAGATCATTGGTCAGGTTATACTGTCCTTCGATCACATTCAGTCTGGAACGGTCCAGGAATAAACCCCCACCCTGCGAAATGGGTGTTCCGGCTACTTTTTGAAACAAGGGCGAATTGCCGATAAAACCGGTCGGACGGCCCTGATCGGCGAAAGCACGAGCGGCATTATTTGCATCGTTGCTGGTTAAACCAGCGGCCAGGCCACTGGCATATGCCGCCAGGTACTGTGGATACCAGACTGTACTAGCTTTCCAGGCTTCGTTGAAAATACGGGTAGTGATGGTGGCATTAAAGGAGTTTCCGGAATTTTCGTGCGTAGTATACGCACGCACATACCAGTTCTTGCTTTTTACTTCCAGTTTATACTGGCCCATTTTTAATTCACTCAAAGAATACCTGTCACTTCCGGTATATACACTTGTTCCGGTTCCCCAGTTAACCGTGAAGGAAGCTTCCGTTTTGTCGGATAGTTTATAATACAAACCGCCAGATAATTTCATATTAACTGTTTGCGGATTTAAAACATCTTTTTCGTTATAACCGGTTCTGCTGACATTCTGGTTTTTGAAATAGTTCTTTGCTGGTGAAGCGCCATATAATATTGGCGAATAGCCTGCAGCTACCAATGCACCCGCTCCGTTGGCGGTCAGGAAACTATTGAACTGTGATAAGGTTGGATTGGCAGCGGCAATGTATCCGTTAAATGCTGCGATCGTTCCTGCAGGTAAACCGGTGGCTGCAATTACTGAACTGGCTGTTGTGCTCATGTTAGCGGTTGTCTCATCCCCATACACGTTCACACCATCATAATTAGCATCCGTTTCTCTCCAACCCGGAATTACCTGTCCGTTCGGGGTACCGGTTGTGCGGGAATAATTATCGGTCTGGTTTGCGAGCCAGTCGTCGGCCTGCAGAAATTGCGCTCCGATTTTGAAAGCAAATTTATCTGATACTTTCTGTCCCCAACGAACACTCCAGTCATAATAAGGAGAAGCAGAACGCTGGTAATTATCAATATCCTTTACACCCTGTTTGATCTGAAAACTCAGACCCTGGTATTTAAACGGACTTTTACTGTTGATAAGAACCGTACCATTCATACCACCTGAACCGTACAATGCAGAAGAGGCGCCGGGCAATAATTCGATATTCTCAACGTCCAGTTCGGTAAGACCGATGACGCTACCAACGGAGAAATTCAGACCGGGAGCCTGGTTATCCATACCATCGACCAGCTGGTTTAAACGTACGTTTCCGCTACTGTTAAAACCACGGGTACCCACGCTTTTAAAAGTTAAACTGGCGGCTACTACGTCCACACCCTTGAGGTTGGTGATCATGTCGTAATAGTTGGTAGCGGGTGAGTTTCGGATAGCGGCAGCGCCGATCCTTTCGATGGAAACCGGTGACTCAAGGATTCTTTCCGGAACCCTGGATGCCGCAACCACCACCTCGTCCCCTAAGGTAAAGGATGGGTCTATTTCAACCGTTACATCCTGGTTATTACTGGTAACCGTTACTTCCTTGTTCAGATATCCTACAGAAGATATCACAAGTGTAAAAGGAAGCTTTTGGACAGTAGAAAATTTGAAATTTCCTTTATCATCGGTAAAGGTGCCCGTAGTCCCTCCTTTAATAGTAACCGAAACAGCCGAAATAGCTTCCTTCGATTTGCTATTTTTTACACTACCGGAGACCGTAGTGGATTGTTGGGCAGCAGCTGATATCCATACCAAACCACAGACCGCAAACAACCCGAATTGGGTTAGTGCTCTTCTCATAATAGGCAAGTTTTAAGTAAATGTTACTAAAAATAACACTTGTTATTTTTGTATAAAAATTTATTTGTTTACAATTAACGGTTGTATGTTAAGAAAAATTTGATTCTTACTGGCTTATTTATCAGGCTGCTGGCTAATTTTGGGCATGCATTCCTACCAATTTCCCTCCCAGACGGATATTTACCACGGAAAAGTGCGAGATGTGTACAGTATATCATCAGACTGGCTGGTGATGATTGCCAGTAACCGTATTTCCGCCTTTGACGTGATACTTCCCCGGCCCATTCCGCATAAAGGACAAGTCCTGAATCAGATAGCCGCATTTATGTTGGATGCCACCAAAGACATCTGCCCAAACTGGCTAATGTCTGTGCCCGCCCCCCATGTTTCCATCGGCAAAAGATGTACCCCTTTTAAAATTGAAATGGTGGTGCGGGGTAACCTGGTAGGACATGCCTGGCGAACCTACAGCAGTGGCAAAAGAACCCTTTGCGGGGTGACCCTTGCTGAGGGGTTGAAGGAAAATGATTTTTTCCCTGCGCCCATCATAACACCCTCTACCAAAGCGGCGGAAGGACATGATGAGGATATTTCCCGGGAAGCCATTCTGGCGCAGGGTCTGGCATCAGAAAAGGATTGGGAAACACTGGAGCAATACACATTGGCCCTGTTTACCCGCGGCCGGGAGATTGCAGCCAGACAGGGATTGATCCTCGCTGATACCAAATACGAATTCGGAAAGATCGGGGATACCATTTACCTGATGGATGAAGTGCATACACCGGATTCATCCCGATATTTTTATGCAGATGGTTTTGAAAGCCGTCAGGCGACCGGAGAAAAACAAAAACAACTGAGCAAGGAATTTGTGAGAG